>NZ_JBEHZD010000760.1:0-3028 GCF_040240285.1 Streptomyces sp. HSW2009
GGGGGGGGGGGGGGGGGGGGGGGGGCCGGCCCCCCGGGGGGGGGGGGGGGGGGCGCGGCCCGGGGGGGGGGCGGGGGGGACGGGGCGGAGTCCTGCTCGTCGCGGAACAGGGGACCGCTCAGCCGAGCGGCCCCCTGGTCGTCCTGGTCTCCGCCGGTGTCGGGCACGATGGGCATGGGCCGAGTCTGCGCCGCATCGCCCGTCTCACGCACGGGACCCGCCGACGTCGAGGGCATTGCCCCGTGAAGCGAGGGAACGGGGCCCTGGTCGGTCGAGCCCGGGTGCCCGGCGCGGGGCGGAGCCCCCCAGGATGAGTGGTTCATCAGACCTCAAGCAGCTCGGATTCCTTGTGCTTGAGCAGCTCGTCCACCTGCGCGACGTACTTCGCGGTGGTGTCGTCGAGCTCCTTCTCCGCGCGCCGGCCCTCGTCCTCACCGGTCTCGCCGTCCTTGACGAGCTTGTCGATGGTCTCCTTGGCCTTGCGCCGGACGCTGCGGATGGAGATCTTCGCGTCCTCGCCCTTGCCCTTGGCGACCTTGATGTACTCCTTGCGGCGGTCCTCCGTGAGCTGGGGGAACACCACCCGGATGATGCTTCCGTCGTTGCTCGGGTTGACGCCCAGGTCCGAGTCGCGGATGGCCTGTTCGATGTTGCGCAGCGCGCTCTTGTCGAACGGCGTGACCACCGCCATGCGCGGCTCCGGCACCGAGAACGACGCCAGTTGGTTGATCGGCGTCAGCGCCCCGTAGTAGTCCGCCACGATCTTGTTGAACATCGCCGGGTGCGCACGCCCGGTGCGGATCGCGGCGAAGTCCTCCTTGGCGACCACAACGGCCTTCTCCATCTTCTCCTCGGCCTCGAGGAGGATCTCTTCGATCACCACTTGCTCCTGGTGTTATCAGTAAGCAGAGCCTCGCCCCTGCGTGCGTCTTCTCCTGCACGGTGTCCGACCGGCAGGCCGTTGTCCATCCCCGCGTCGGGCACTTCCGACGGCCGGGAGTTGCCGTCCGCGTGGCATCACGGACGGCCGTGCGAAGGCGGTACGGACCGTCAGTCCCGGTCGCCCTGGTCGCTGACGAGCGTGCCGATCTTCTCACCCTTCACCGCACGCGCGATGTTGCCCTCGGCCAGCAGCTCGAAGACGAGGATCGGTAGCTGGTTGTCGCGGCACAGCGTGATCGCCGTGGCGTCGGCGACCTTGAGGTCCTGGGTGATCACCTCGGCGTAGCCGAGCGCGTCGAACTTGACCGCGTCCGGGTTCCGCTTGGGGTCCGAGTCGTAGACGCCGTCCACGCCGTTCTTGCCCATCAGCAGGGCCTCGGCGTCGATCTCCAGGGCGCGCTGCGCGGCAGTGGTGTCGGTGGAGAAGTACGGCATGCCCATGCCGGCGCCGAAGATGACGACGCGTCCCTTCTCCAGGTGTCGCACGGCACGGAGCGGGATGTACGGCTCCGCCACCTGCCCCATGGTGATGGCGGTCTGCACCCGGGAGTCGATGCCCTCCTTCTCCAGGAAGTCCTGGAGGGCCAGGCAGTTCATGACGGTGCCGAGCATGCCCATGTAGTCGGAGCGGGCTCGGTCCATGCCGCGCTGCTGTAGTTCGGCGCCGCGGAAGAAGTTGCCGCCACCGATGACGATGGCGATCTCGGCCCCGTCGCGGACGACGGCGGCCACCTCGCGCGCGATTTTGTGCACGACGTCTGGATCAACGCCGAGTCCGCCACCGCCGGCGAATGCCTCGCCGGACAGTTTCAGCAGGAACCGACGGCGCTTGGCCCCGTCGGCCTTCGAGTCGGCCTGATCGGCGTCCAGATTCATGGGAGATCTCCTCGTGCACATACGAAGGAGGCCACTGCCGGGATGGTCCTTGATCGACCTCTACGGCAATGGCCTCCTCGTCACATCTGCGACTAACCGGTGACGGTTAGCTGCGTACGACCCTATCGGGGTCGCTGGTCATTCGTTGCCCTGGCTCAGCCCCTGAGCCGGACTGAATCCCGAAGTGAGCTCAGACGCCGACGCGGAAGCGCGCGAAACGCTTGAGCGAGACGCCGGCCTCGTCCAGAACCTTCTTGACGGACTTCTTGTTGTCCTTGGCGAACGGCTGGTCCAGCAGCACGTTCTCCTTGAAGAAGCCGGTGACGCGACCCTCGACGATCTTCGGCAGGGCGCCCTCGGGCTTGCCCTCCTCGCGCGCGGTGGCCTCGGCGACGCGGCGCTCGTTCTCGACCGTCTCGGCCGAGATCTCCTCGCGGGTGAGGAACTTCGGCGAGAAGGCGGCGATGTGCTGCGCGACGTCCTTGGCGACCTCGGCGTTCTCGGCGTCCAGCTCGACGAGCACGCCCACCTGGGGCGGCAGGTCCGGGCTGGTGCGGTGCATGTACGCCGCGACATAGCCGCCGGAGAACTGGGCGAAGCGGTCCAGGACGATCTTCTCGCCGAGGGTCGCGTTGGCCTCGTCCACGAACGCCTGCACGGTCTTGCCGGCCTCGATCTCGGAGGCGAGCAGCGCGTCGATGTCGGCCGGGGCGCTCTTGGCGACGTGCGCGGCGACGGCGTCGGCGACGGCGACGAACTTGTCACCCTTGGCGACGAAGTCGGTCTCGCACTTGAGCTCGACCAGCACGCCGGAGGTCTTGTCGTCGGCGATCAGCGAGACGACGGCGCCGTTGGTGGCGTTGCGGCTCTCGCGCTTGGCCACGCCCTTCTGGCCCTTGACGCGCAGGATCTCGACGGCCTTGTCGACGCTGCCCTCGGCCTCGTCCAACGCCTTCTTGCAGTCCATCATGCCGGCGCCGGTGAGCTCACGGAGCTTCTTGACGTCAGCGGCGGTGAAGTTCGCCATGGTCTGTGAATCTCTTCTCGAAAGGTCTCGAAAGGTCTCGAAAGATCTGTGATCTTACGGGTGGACGGGGGGGGGGGGGGGGGGGGGGGGGCCCCCCCCCCCCCCCCCGGGGGCGGCGGGGGGGGGGGGGGGGGGGGCGGGGCCCCCCCGGGGGGGGGCGCGGGCCGGGGGGGCGCGGGGCGG
>NZ_JBEHZD010000761.1:0-3019 GCF_040240285.1 Streptomyces sp. HSW2009
GGGTTCCGCCCCCGGGAGCTTCGCGCGGACCCTGGCCCAGAGCGCGGCCGGCCCGCCGCCCCGGCCCGCGGCCGTCTCGACCGGCGGCCTGCCGGCGCCGGTCAGCACGTACTGGAGGGCGAAGCCGGCGGCGACCACGGCCGCGCCGCCCACCGCGTCCAGCAGGTAGTGGTTGGCGGTGCCGACGATCACCGCGGTGGTCAGCACCGGGTACAGCAGACCCAGCACCTTCATCCACACCTTGGGCGCCACCAGGGCGATCACCACGCCGCACCACAGCGACCAGCCGACGTGCAGCGAGGGCATCGCCGCGTACTGGTTGGACAGCTTGGTCAGCGCGCCGAAGTCCGGGTCGTTGAGGTCCTGCGGGCCGTGCGCGGTGTCGATGTAGCCCATGTCCATCAGCCGCGGCGGCGCCAGCGGGTAGAGCCAGAAGCCGAACAGGGCGATCAGCGTCGCGAAGGCCAGCGGGGTGCGCGCCCAGCGGTAGGTGGCCGGGCGGCAGGCGTACAGCCAGCCCAGCAGCGCCATCGGCACCAGGAAGTGGAAGGTCGAGTAGTAGTAGTTCATGCTCGCTTCGAGCCACGGGGTGTCGGCCACGAAGTGGTTGAACCAGTACTCGACGTCGATGTGCAGCCAGCCCTCGATGTCGAGGATCTGCCGGCCGTGCCCCTCGGCGAGGCTCCGCTCGTCCGGCGCGTGGGCGCGGATGAACGAGTAGCCCCAGTAGCCGACGCGGATCAGCATCAGTTCCAGGAGCAGGTTCGGCCGGGACAGCGGGCGCCGCCAGAACTTCAGCATCGGCACCCAGGAGCGCCCCGTCGCGACGGGGTCGGCGGTCAGCGCCGGCAGCGGCTTGTCCCACTCCGGCGCGGTGCGCGCGAGGAAGGGCACCACACAGGCGGCGGCGAGCGCGGCGAGGAGCTGCGCGTTGTCGCCGACGAAGTCGAGACCCTTCATCTTCGGCATCAGCGCGGTCCGGTTGAGCGTCATCACCAGCACCACGAGCACCGGCCACACCAGCCGGTCCGACTGCCTCCGGCCCACCCGGCCGACGACGGCCAGCAGTATCCACAGCAGTTGGTGCTGCCAGGAGGTGGGCGAGACGGCCAGTGCCACACAGCCGGTGACGGCGGCGGCGAGCAGCAGTTGCCCGTCCTGCGCGTACCGCACGGCGCGCCGCAGCCCCACCCAGACCACCGCGGCGGCCAGCAGGGCGAGCAGCGTCAGCTCGACCGGGCCGCGCAGCCCGGCGCGCAGCAGCATGCCGTGCAGCGACTGGTTGGAGAGGCTGTCGGCACTGTCGCCGAGCCCCGCACCACCGACGTGGTGCACCCAGTACGTCCACGAGTCGTGCGGCATCGCGGCCCAGGCGAGCGCGGAGCAGGCGGCGAAGGTGGCGCCGGTGAGCGCGGCCACCCGGCGGCGCCCGGTGCACCACAGCAGCACGGCGAAGAGCAGCAGCGCCGGCTGGAGGGCCGCGGCGACGCCGATGAGCAGGGCGGACTGCCGGGCGGAGGTCTTCGGCAGCAGGGTCAGCAGCACCAGCAGGACGGGGATGATGCTGGTCTGGCCGAGGTTGAAGGCGTTGCGTACGGGCAGCGAGAGGACGATCAGGCTGATGGCGACGGGGGCGGCGAGCAGCGCGGTGCGCCGGGAGACGGGGGCCGGCAGCGAACGGGCGGCGACCAGACCGAGCACGGCGACCAGCAGCAGCGTCCCGAAGGTCCAGGCGACGCCGAGGCTCTGCTCGGCCGCGCGGGTCAGCGGCTTGAGGACGAGGCCGGCGAAGGGGGTGCCGGTGAAGGCGTCGGTGTCGTACAGCGAGCCCCGCACGTGGAGCACGCCCCGCTCGCCGATCCAGGTCTCCAGATCGGTCAGGCGCTGGTCGGGTGGGAGTCTGAGGACCGCCGCGGCCTGGCGAGCGGCCAGCAGACCGGCCAGCACCCACAGTGCGGCCAGCGCCATGCCGATCCGTGACCGGGCGGCCGGCTCCGCCCGCGCGCCCGAGGATCTGCCCCGTCCACTCCGCTCACCGTCTGCCACGCCCTGCTGCTCCCCCACTCGCCGTGTCACTCGCATCCAATGTTTGAGACCTTACTGAGCCCGTAAGGGAGACGCGGAACACCACCGCGTCACCTGACTGCCTCCGCGAATTGCCCGGAAGCAGCCCGACGGGTAACCGCCCATATGCGTGTACGTCGCCAGGGGTAATTTCACCACTTTCCCGTGGGCCGGCTCGCCACTGGGTGCCGCCGCGGGTGCCCGTGGCCGGGGCGGCACACGGCGACATCACCCCACGCCCAGCGGCTGCCGCGCCCCGGCACGGACCACGCCCGATGCAGTACGGAACGGTGTCGGGCCCGCGGTGCGCCAGACCTTCCACCGGGTGCGACACACCACACCGCGGCACCGGTGAGTCGTTCGTCACGCCGCCCGACCGGAACGCCCACACACCCGTAGGGCAGCCCGCCCGCCGCACGGCCGAAGACCGTGGGGGCGCGGGGCCACGGGCGGCCGTACCGTCCACCACCGCCGTCCTGCCCCACTCCGCGGCTGTCCGCTGACCCACCCGACACGCGGCGCCTCCGGGCCGCTGCGGGGTGACACCGCCGTGCACCGTGTTGACGCCGGCCGGAGCCGGACCGTGGGTACGCCGCGGGGCGGCGGGGAGGGCGGGGGCACGGGGCGAAGCCGTGTGGGGCGAGGTGGCGCGGGACGCGGGGGTACGGGGCGCGGACGTACGGGGCGGCACGGTGCGGGACGCGGGGGTGCGGGACTCGGGGGTGCGGGGCGAAGTCGCGCGGGCCGAGGTGCTGCACGGTGAGGCCGCGCACAGCGGCGCGGTACGGAGCACGGACACCCCGGGCACGGACCCCCGGGGCAGGGCCGCTGCGGGCGGCAGAGCCCCGGCAGCCGGTGCCGGGCGGGTCGGGTGGATCGGCTGGGCCGGTGGCGAGTAGCCCCGTACAGCCGAGCAGGGCGAGCGGGAAGGCGACGCGGCCGTACGGACGGTGGG
>NZ_JBEHZD010000762.1:0-3016 GCF_040240285.1 Streptomyces sp. HSW2009
TCCCACCCTTCAGCGGCGAGGACTTCGCCCTGTACCTGAGCCACGTCCCCGGCACCTTCACCTACCTGGGCGTCCGCCCCCCCCGCCCCCCCCCCCCCGGCCGCGCCCCCCCCCCGGCCCGGGCGTCGCCGTGCCCGAGCACGGCAGCGGCCTCCGCGCAGACCAACTCGACCAGTGCGGCGTCCTGTTCGTCCGTCGGAAGCGCCAAAAGACGCTTGATCAAGGCGGGTCCCGCCTGCGGTGCGGCAGGTCCGGTACGGCGCCCGCGGCCCCGCCCGGCCAACCCGCGCAGCACGGCGGGCACAGCCCGGCCCGGCCGTCGTAGCGCCTGCTGATCGGGGCACAGTGGTACGAGCACCGGCTCCGCCCCGGCCAGCGCCGCGTCCAACAGTGCCGGGCCGTGCTCCGCACTCAGCGGCAGCAACCCGGCGAGGGTGGGAGCACCCCCGCCGTCGTGCCCGGGTGTGCCGTTCTGCCCGGTGCCAGGGGTGGTGGGCGCGGGCGCGCCGCCGGCCCACGGGCCCCAGGCCAGGGCGAGCGCGGGGAGCCCTTGGGCGGTTCGGAGCGCCGCCAAGGCGTCCAGGGTGGCCGCAGCCGCTGCCCGGCCGGCCCGTCCCGGAGCGCCGACCGTGCCCACCACGGAGGAGAAGAGCACGAACGCCGACAGGTCCAACCCTCGGGTCAGTTCGTGCAGGTGGAGCGCCGTGTCGACGTCATCCCGCAGCGCGGCGTCCAACCCTTCCGGCGTCAGTGTGCCGAACGCGCACCCGGCCGCCGCGTCGGTGGGGGTGTGGAAGACCGCCGTCAGTGGGTGTTCCGCCGGCACCCATGCCAGCGCATCCGCCAGGGCGGCGCGGTCGGCCAGTTCGCACGGCGCGTACGCCACCTCGGCACCGCACCCCGCCAGCTCGGCCAGTACGGCCGCCGCCCCCGGGGTGGGACCGCCACGGTCCAGCTCGCCCTGCGACACCCCACCGCCAGCCTGAGCCTGTCCCGCGCGCGACGGTTCCGCGTACGGCTGTTCGGCCTGCGCCGCGTCTGGCTGTGGGCGGAGGACGAGCAGCCGGCGTACGCCGTGGGCCCGTACGACATGACGGGCGACCCAGCCGGCCGGCCCGTCCAACGCCCCGGTGACCAGGACCGTCCCGCCCGCGGGGAGCCGCTGGCCGCGACGCGGGGCCGAACCGTTGTCGGCCGATGCCCCGGGGGCGGCCTGGTCGGTGGCCGGTGCTCGGGTGAGCCGCGGTACGAGGAGGGAGCCGGCGCGCACCGCGCACTGCTCGTGCCCGTTCTCCACCGCGCGGTTCAGGGCCGCCCAGGGTGTCTCCCCGTCCTGGGTGTCGACCAACAGCAGTCGATCCGGGTGTTCCCGCTGCGCGCTGCGGACCAGGCCCGACACCGCGGCGGCGGCGAGCGTGGCGGCCGGGTCGGTAGAGGTGAGGGTGGGAGCGGGGTGGTCGCCGTCGGTGGTGACCGCGTGGTGGGTGAGCAGGGCCAGCCTGGAGTCGGCGAGCAGCGGTTCGGCCAGCCACTCTCGGAGCGCGGCACGGGCCTCCTGGGCGGCGGCCCGGACCTGATCGGCGGGGTTGGCGCCCTCCGCCGCCCCTGCCGCGGGCGCCAGGGTAGGCAGCGTCAACGCCACCGCATCGGGCACGGCCCCACCCGCGGCGACACCGTCCAGTAGCTGTCGCAGCGATGCGTGCGCGGGCACGTCGGCCGGCTGCGCCTCCGCGCCGATCTCTTCGGGGCGCACCTCGGCCCAGGTCAGCGCCGTGCCGCTGGCTGTCGGGCCTTCGCCCGCGCGGCCGTTCTCACCGGAGCTGCCGTTCTCACCGGAGCTGCCGTTCTCGCCGTGCCCGCCGTTCGCACGGTGGTCGTTGGCCGCACCCTCATCGGCTTCGGCCGGCACCCAGTGCACTGCGGCCAGAAGTCCCTGGTGTTCGGGTGCGGCGGCCAGCAGGGCGCGTTGCGGCCACGGCCGTAGTTCGGCCCGGCCGATGCTCACGAGCTGCTGGCCGGTCGAGTCGAGCAGCTCCAGGGCCACGCCCTGCCCCGCGGGCCGCAGACACAGCCGGACCGCACGCGCACCGGGACCGCCCGTGCTCCGCACCTCGCGCCACGCCGAGGTCAGCGCGATCTCGTCGGGTCCGCAGCCCTCCGCGAAGAATGCGCGTACCCCCGCGTCCCACAGCGCCGGGTGCACGGCGAACCCGTCGGCCTCGGGTTCCTGCTCCGGATGCAGGGCGGCTTCGGCGAAGAGCTCGTCACCGCGCTGCCACACGCGGCCCAACGTCTCCCAGGCCGGCCCGTACGCGATCCCGTACCCTGCCAACCTGTCGTACGACTCGGCAACATCCAGCGGCGTCGCCCCTGCGGGTGGCCACTGCGCCGACCCGGCCGGTCCATCGGCAGCGGGTGTCTCGGGGAGCACCGTGCCGCTGGCGTGCCGGGTCCACCCCTGGTCGTCTGCCGCGTCCGCGGGGCGGGCATGGACACTGACCTGGCGCGCGCCGCGGTCATCGGGCCCGGCCACGGTTACTTGAAGTCGCGTACCCGCCATGCCCGACACCACCAGCGGGGTGTGCAGAGTCAGCTCTTCCACCAGCGCGCAGCCCGTCTCGGCCGCGGCACGCAGCACCGCGTCCAGGAGTACGGAACCGGGTACGACGGCTGCGCCGAGCACCGCATGCTCAGCCAACCAGCGGTGCCCGGCCGCGGAGAGCTGGCCGGTGAAGACCGTGCCCGCACCGTCCGCCAACTCCACCGCAGCGCCCAACAACGGATGCCCCACCGCGCTCTGCCCCCACCCCGTCGGGTCCCCCGCCGGCGTCCGGGCCTCGATCCAGTACCGCTTGTGCTGGAACGCGTACGTCGGCAAATCGACCCGCTGAGCACCAACGAAGAACCCAGCCCAGTCGACGGACACGCCCTGTACGAATGCCGAGGTCAGCGAACGCGCCAACCGCTCCGGACCACCCTCACCACGACGTAGCGTCTCCACCACCACACCCGAACA
>NZ_JBEHZD010000763.1:0-3000 GCF_040240285.1 Streptomyces sp. HSW2009
GGGGCCCCGCGGGGCCCCCGGGCGTTGGGGGGGGGGGGGCGCCGTCGCGTGCTGCGGGTGGGGCGGGTTGCTCAGGCCGCGAGGCCGAGCGCCGCCATCCGCTTGGTGTGGGCCTCGGTGATCCGGGAGAACATCCGGCCGACCTCGGCCAGGTCGAAGCCGTCGGCCACGCCGCCCACCAGCATCGTGGAGAGCGCGTCACGGTCCGCGACCACCCGCTGCGCCTGCGAGAGCGCCTCGCCCATCAGCCGCCTCGCCCACAGCGCGAGCCGCCCGCCCACCCGCGGGTCGGCCTCGATCGCGGCCCGCACCTTCTCCACGGCGAACGTGGCGTGCCCGGTGTCGTCGAGCACCTGGAGCACCAGGGCGCGGGTGTCGGTGTCGAGCCTGGTGGCGACCTCGCGGTAGAAGTCGCTGGCGATCGAGTCGCCCACGTACGCCTTGACCAGGCCCTCCAGCCAGTCCGACGGCGCGGTCTGGCGGTGGAACTCGTCCAGCGCGGCGGCGAACGGCTCCATCGCCTCGTTGGGCTCGGCCTCGATCGCCGCGATCCGGTCCCGCAACCGCTCGAAGTGGTGGAACTCGGCCGACGCCATCTTCGCCAGCTCCGCCTTGTCGTCGACGGTCGGCGCGAGCTTGGCGTCCTCGGCCAGGCGCTCGAAGGCGGCCAGCTCACCGTAGGCGAGGGCGCCGAGCAGATCGATGACCGCGGCCCGGTACTGGGGTTCGGCGGAGGCCCGCGCCCAGTCCTGGGCGGCGATTCCGGTGGCCTCGGGGGCGGCGTCGGGCGTGCTGTCAGCGGCGTTGGGCGTCTCCATGACGCGCACAATAGTCCGCCGGCGGGCCGCTGGAAGCCCCTGGTCAACCCCGACGGTCCCGGCCGGCGGCGAGTGTGTTCATCGTCGCACTCAAACAAGCCTCCGGATGGACCGTCGTATCCGGGGTACAGTGGTAAGGAGCCCGCCCCTTACCGGCGGGTCGTTCCACGCATGCGGATGCCCGGTCGGTGGCCCGATCGGCTCCAAATCGACCGCCCTCCACGCGGCGCGTATGAGACATACGCACGGCGAGAGGGAACCGCTCGCGGTGTGCGCGCCCGAGCGGAGGCAGTGGTCCCGCGCCATCCGGCCCGTCCCCGGTCGGCACAAGTACCCGGTGCGGTACGACCCCCTCCGCCGCCTCGCGCCGCGTCTCACAGAAGAGGCAAGCATCCTGTCTACGTTTCGAGAACTCGGGATTCTCCCCGAGACCGCCGAAGCCCTTGAGGCCGTCGGCATCACGTCCCCCTTCCCCATCCAGGAAATGACGCTCCCGGTGGCCCTCAGTGGCACCGACGTCATCGGCCAGGCCAAGACCGGCACCGGCAAGACGCTCGGGTTCGGCCTGCCGCTGCTGGAGCGCGTCACCGTTCCCGCCGACGTCGAGGCCGGCCGGGCCACTCCTGACCAGCTCTCCGACGCCCCCCAGGCGCTCGTGGTCGTCCCCACCCGCGAGCTGTGCCAGCAGGTCACCAACGACCTGCTGACCGCAGGCAAGGTCCGTAACGTGCGGGTGCTGTCGATCTACGGCGGCCGGGCGTACGAACCGCAGGTCGAAGCGCTCAAGAAGGGCGTCGACGTGATCGTCGGCACCCCGGGGCGGCTGCTCGACCTGGCCGGTCAGAAGAAGCTCAACCTCTCCAAGATCCGCGGTCTCGTCCTGGACGAGGCGGACGAGATGTTGGACCTGGGCTTCCTGCCGGACGTCGAGAAGATCATCCAGTTCCTGCCGGCCCGCCGGCAGACCATGCTGTTCTCGGCGACCATGCCGGGTGCGGTCATCTCGCTCGCGCGCCGTTACATGTCGCAGCCCACGCACATCCGCGCCACCGCGCCGGACGACGAGGGCCAGACCGTCGCCAACATCACCCAGCACATCTTCCGCGCCCACTCCATGGACAAGCCGGAGTTGGTCTCGCGCATCCTCCAGGCCGACGGCCGCGGGCTCGCGATGATCTTCTGCCGGACCAAGCGGACCGCGGCCGACATCGCCGAGCAGCTCTCCCGCCGGGGCTTCGCCTCCGGCGCGGTCCACGGTGACCTCGGTCAGGGCGCCCGCGAGCAGGCGCTGCGCGCCTTCCGCAACGGCAAGGTCGACGTCCTGGTCTGCACCGACGTCGCCGCCCGCGGCATCGACGTCGAGGGCGTGACCCACGTCATCAACTACCAGTCCCCCGAGGACGAGAAGACCTATCTGCACCGCATCGGCCGCACCGGTCGCGCGGGCAACTCCGGCACCGCGGTCACGCTGGTCGACTGGGACGACATCCCGCGCTGGAAGTTGATCAACAAGGCGCTGGACCTGCCGTTCGACGAGCCGGAGGAGACCTACTCCACCTCGGCCCACCTGTACGAGCTGCTGTCCATCCCGGCCGGCACCAAGGGCATCCTGCCGCGGGCCGAGCGGACCCGGGCCGGGCTCGCCGCCGAGGAGATCGAAGACCTCGGCGAGACCGGTGGTCGGGCCGGGCGTGGTCGCAAGGCCGCGGCGGCGCCGACGGCCGAGCGGGAGCGCCCGGCGCGCACCCGCACCCCGCGCCAGCGCCGGCGCACGCGCGGCGGTGTCAACCTCGACGGTGCCGCGCCCGAGGCCGGCACCGCCACGACCGATGGTGACGGAGCGGCCGAGGCCGTCGCAGCGGTGGACGCCGCGGACGGCACCGCGGCCACCGCGCCCCGCACCCCGCGCCGCCGCCGGCGCACCCGCTCCGCTGCGGGTGCCGGAGCCGGCCAGCAGGGGACGGCGGACGGCGCCACGCAGACGCCGGCCAAGGCCGTCGAGGCCGTGGACACCGCTGCGGGCGCCGCGACCGGCGAGGCCACGGCCGCACCGGCCAAGCGGTCCCGCCCGGCGAAGAAGGCAGCGCCCGCGAAGGCCGCTGCCGAGGCGCCCGCTGCGGCCGAGACCGCGGCGGACGGTGCCGAGGCGCCCGCCGCCCACCCGCGGCGCCGGCGCGCCCGC
>NZ_JBEHZD010000764.1:0-2997 GCF_040240285.1 Streptomyces sp. HSW2009
GGGGCCCCCCGGGGGGGCCCGCCCGGGGGGGGGCGGGCCCCGCGGCGCACCCCCCTTCGGGGCGGCCCCGCCGCGGCGCCCGGGGGCGGGCGGCGGAGGTCGCGGCGTCACCGTACGCGCCACATAGGTGCAGCAGCCATGCATACAGGTGTACGAAGCAGCTAATCGGCCAACGCGGCGGTGCGTGGCCCACACCGGCCGTGACCTGCCCGATCGCCCGGCCCGGCGCACCGTGCGGTGCCGGGTGCCGGGCCGGCGCCGGGCGGTCGGGGCGCAGAGCAGGGAGAAAATGCGGGGCGGATGGCGGGATCGACACGTAGCGTGCAGCGCCATGACTGTGATCATTCGCGATTTCCAGCCGGCCGACGCCGAAGCCGTGGCCGAGGTGCGCCGTGCGGCCATCCCCTTCATGGTGACGACGCCGGAATCGGTGGCCGGACAGGTGGCCAACGCCCCGGCCGGGCAGCGCTACCGGCTGCTGATCGGCGAGTTGGACGGGCGGATCGTCGCCACCGCCCACACCGGGCTGGCCTTCGACCATCCCGAGCCCGGCCGCTCCTTCAGCAATCCGTCGGTGCACCCGGACGCCCGCGGCCGGGGCGTCGGCTCGGCCCTGCTGGCCGAGGCCGAACGCTATCTGGCCGCCGAGGGCGCCACCTCGCTCTACGCCTGGGTCCTCGACGACCAGCCGCACCTGGGCTTCGCCGAGCGCCGCGGCTACCAGCTCAGCCGCGGCTCCGTCTTCCAACGGCTGGATCTGGCCACCGCCGAACTGCCGCCGCTGCCCGACCCGGCCGACCTGCCGGCCGACGTGGAGTTGCGCAGCGTCGCCGAGCTCACGGACCGCGTGGAGGAGTTCTACGCGGCGGACGTGGAGGTCACCGCCGACGAGCCGGGCGACCTCGGCGGCCACCGGATCGACCTCGCCGAGTGGCGCGCGCTGTACTGGGAACACCCCGACTTCGACCGCGAACTGTCCATCGTGGCCCTGGTCGACGGCGCCATCGCGGCGTTCACGGTCGTCCACACCGACCGCAGGGACCGCTACCAGTCGGGAATGACCGGCACCCGCCGCGGCCACCGCGGGCGCGGCCTGGCCACGCTGGCCAAGACGGCCTCCCTGCACCGCGCCCGGGCCGCTGGCTTCCGCACCGCCTTCACCGGCAACGACACGGACAACCAGCCCATGCTGGCCATCAACCGCCGCTTCGGCTACCGACCCGCCCAGGGCGAACGGCGGGCGTTCAAGTCCCTGGTGTGAGCTGGCGGGCCGGTGGCTGCGGGTGGAGTCGGAGCACCGGCTCCCGGCCCGCTACGGGGCTACGGGGCTACGGGGCTACGGGGCTACGGGAGAGGCTAGGCGCCGCCTCCTGGGCCGGTTGGGGGTGCTTCGGGGCTGCTCCGAGGCAGGTTGCTCCCCGCTGGGCCGGCTTGGGCGTCCGCCGGTGCGGCTGCGGACGAGGGAGCGGCCGAGGGTGCAGCGTCCGCCGGTGGGGCGGCTGGCGGTAGGGCCGCTGACGGTGCAGCGGCTGACGAGTGCGACGGGGCGGCCGGCGGGTCTCCCGGGGCGGCTGCCGCGCCGGGTGCGGCCGTGGCCGCGGGACGGGCCCGTACGTGCATCCGCTCGCCCTGCGCCCCGTACAGCGCGAGCCATTCCACCGGCAGGTCACCCGCGTTGGCCACGCCGTGCGGGGTGCGGGTGTCGAACTCGGCCGCCTCCCCCGCCGTCAGCACCAGGTCGTGATCGCCGAGGGCGAGCAGCAGCCGGCCGGAGAGCACGTACAGCCACTCGTACCCCTCGTGACTGCCCTGCGCCGGCCGGTCCCGTGCGCCGGCCGGGCGGACCGGGAGGATCTGCTTGTAGGCGTGCAGCCCGCCCAGGTAGTGGGTGAGCGGAATCCAGGTCTGCCCGTGCCGGGTGAACGGCCGCGGGTGGATGCGCGGATCGCCGGTCGCGGGCGCGCCGACGAGTTCGTCCAGCGCCACGCCGTACACCTTGGCCAGCGGCAGCAGCAGCTTCAGGGTGGGCTCGCGGTGCCCCGATTCGAGCCGGGAGAGCGTGCTGAGCGAGATCCCGGTCCGCTCGCCGAGTTGCGCCAGGGTCAGCCCCCGGGCGATCCGCAGGGCCCGCAGCCGCGGCCCCACCGACGTCAGTACGTGCGCCAGCTCATCGTCAGGCATGCCCCCATTCGTCGGGACGGCAGCCGGCCCTGTCAAGGCGAGGCGGCCTATGCGCGAAAACGCGTCGTCTCGCCGAGGTCCGCGCGCGGGACGGTGACGGCGTTCCAGGACGAGGTGGGGTCGGCGTAGCCGAAGGAGATGCCGAACATGAGCTTGGGCCGCTCCTCGGTGAGGCGGAGCGAGGCGCGGATGGTGTCCGCGTAGAAGCCGAGCAGCCCCTGCGGGCAGCTCGCCACGCCGTACGCGGTCAGCGCGAGCAGCAGCGTCTGGGCGTACATGCCCACGTCGTTGACCATGCGGGCGTCGGCGTTCGACGGCAGGAAAAGCAGGGCCACGTGCGGGGCGCCGTAGAAGCGCAGGCTCTCGCGGTTGACCGCGGCCCGGCCCGCCAGGTCGTCGCGGGCCACTCCCATGGCGCCGTACATGAGCGCGCCGGCCTCGCTGCGCCGCTGCCGGTGGACGTCGGCGTACAGGTCGTCCTGGTACGGGAAGTCCAGGGACAGCCGCTCCGCGTCGGCCGCGGCCAGCAGGTCGCGGCTGAGGGCGTCCCGCGCCGCACCGCTGACCACCTCGACCTGCCAGGGCTGGGTGTTGGAGCTTGAGGGTGCGGCGGCGGCCAGGGCGAAGACGCGGCGCAGCGTCTCCTCCGGCACCGGGTCGGGGCGGTAGGCACGGGTGGCGCGGCGACCGCGGATGAGGCGCTCGGCGTGTTCCGGGTCGAAGGCGGGGGTGGGGGCGGGGGCGGGGGGGGGGGGGGGGGGGGGGGCGGGGGTGGGGGGGGGGGAGGTCCCTGGTGCCGGTTCCTTCCTCCGTACG
>NZ_JBEHZD010000765.1:0-2990 GCF_040240285.1 Streptomyces sp. HSW2009
CCTGGGCGGCCGCGGGGCCGCCGGCGGGCGGCCCGGGCAGGTCGGCGGTCACCGCTGGCCCCCGCGCCCGAGCAGACCCACCACGGACAGGGCGCCCCAGCCGACCGAGACGGCCACCGCCTTGATGCGGCGACTGCGGTCGGGCAGCGTCAGCCCGAGCAGGGCGGCGTCCCCGAAGTCCGCGGCGATCCGCACCAGGGTGGCGGTGCGCAGCGCCGGGCCCTCCGGCGCCACCACCATGGCCAGCCCACTGGCCGCATCCCGCCAGGCCAGCGGGCGCAGCGAGGTGCGGGTCGCGGGGGCGACCGACCCGGTGCGGTCCGCCAGGCCCGACGGCTTGGCCAGCAGGTCGGGCCAGGCCGTCACCGCGACCCCGTACAGCGCCGTTGCCGCGCCCACCGTCCGTACCAGGCCCACCCGCATCGTGCCCATCACCCTCTCCGCGCGCCGGCCGCACCTCGGCGGCCGTCCACCGCAGCGCCCCGCCGTCTGTGCGGAGCGCCCTCGACTGTCCCTCCCACACCGTACGTGTCACCGCACGCTCGGTGGCCCGCATGCGGCGCTGGCAGGGAAACACCACACGGCGCTGGGCCGCGCTGGAGGGCAGCGGGCGGTACCAAGCGGCACCGAGCCGTCTCAAGCAGTACCGAGCGGTACCGAGCAGTACCGGGCCCGGCTCTGACGGAAGGAGGTCGTAGCAGGTCAGACGGGGTGCCCCGGGTGGGGAATAGGTCAGGGTGGCGTCTCGCTGAGAGGAGTGGTTGAATATTGAACGAACGGTTCGGGGGTCGCCCCGAGCGACGGAGAGGCGGAAGCGACATGCAGTTCGGGATCTTCACGGTCGGCGACGTCACGCCGGACCCCACCAACGGGAGCACGCCGAGCGAGTACGAGCGGATCAAGGCGATGGTGGCGATCGCGCTCAAGGCCGAAGAGGTGGGCCTGGACGTCTTCGCGACCGGTGAGCACCACAACCCGCCGTTCGTCCCGTCCTCGCCGACGACCATGCTCGGCTACATCGCGGCCAGGACCGAGCGGCTGCTGCTGTCCACCTCCACCACGCTGATCACCACGAACGACCCGGTGAAGATCGCCGAGGACTTCGCGATGCTCCAGCACCTGGCGGACGGCCGGGTGGACCTGATGCTCGGCCGCGGCAACACCGGCCCGGTCTATCCGTGGTTCGGCCAGGACATCCGGCAGGGCATCCCGCTGGCCATCGAGAACTACGCGCTGTTGCACCAACTGTGGCGCGAGGACGTGGTCGACTGGGAGGGGAAGTTCCGCACTCCGCTCCAGGGCTTCACCGCGACGCCGCGCCCGCTGGACGGCGCCCCGCCGTTCGTCTGGCACGGGTCGATCCGCAGCCCGGAGATCGCCGAGCAGGCCGCCTACTACGGGGACGGCTTCTTCGCCAACAACATCTTCTGGCCCAAGGAGCACTTCATCCGGCTGATCGACCTCTACCGGCGGCGCTTCGCCCACTACGGGCACGGCACCCCCGAGCAGGCGATCGTCGGGCTCGGCGGCCAGGTGTTCATGCGCAAGAACTCCCAGGACGCCGTCCGCGAGTTCCGGCCCTACTTCGACAACGCCCCGGTGTACGGGCACGGCCCCTCGCTCGAAGAGTTCACCGAGCAGACGCCGCTGACCGTCGGCAGCCCGCAGGAGGTCATCGAGAAGACCCTCGCCTTCCGCGAGTCCTTCGGCGACTACCAGCGTCAGCTCTTCCTGATGGACCACGCGGGCCTGCCGCTGAAGACGGTCCTGGAACAGCTCGACCTGCTGGGTGAGGAAGTCGTTCCGGTACTGCGCCGCGAGTTCGCCGCCGGGCGCCCCGCCACCGTGCCGGAGGGACCCACGCACGCGACGCAGATCGCCCGGGCCGCCGAGGCCGCCAGCGCGGAAGCGGACCGGACGCCGGACACGGCGGACGACCCCCGCTGACCCGCCCCCCCCCCCCCCCCCCCCGGCCCGGGCCCCCCCGGGGGGCCCCCCCCCCCCCCCCCCCCCCCCGCCGCAGCCCCACCCCCCGCCGCGAGCGCCCAACGAAGCCCCCCCCCCCCCCCCCCCCCCCCCCGGGGGCGGGCCGCCCCCACGGCCCCCGCCACCTCCGAAACACCCCGAGGAGCACCGCATGAAGCCCCTGCACCTGGTGGCCGTCGTTGCCGGCCTGAGCCAGCCCTCTTCCACCCGGCTGCTGGCCGCCCGGCTGACCACAGCCGCCGAGCACCACCTCGCGGACGCCGGCCGGCCCGTCGAGATCGAGGTGATCGAGCTGCGCGAGCTGGCCACCGCCATCGCGCAGAACATGGTCACCGGATTCCCGGGCCCCGACCTGCGCACCGCCCTGGAGTCGGTCACCCGCGCCGACGGGCTGATCGCGGTGACCCCGGTGTTCACCGCCTCCTACAGCGGCCTGTTCAAGTCCTTCTTCGACGTGCTGGACAAGGACGCGCTGGTGGACAAGCCCGTGCTGATCGCCGCCACCGGTGGCACGGCCCGCCACTCCCTGGTGCTCGACCACGCACTGCGTCCGCTCTTCGGCTACCTGCGCGCCATCGTCGTACCCACCGGGGTCTACGCGGCCTCCGCCGACTGGGGCACGGCCGGCGACGACCGTACGGACGGGCTCGGCGGCCGGATCGACCGGGCGGCCGGCCAACTCGCCCGCGCGGTCGGCGGCGCCCCGACCGAGCGGCAGGTCGAGGTGGAGGAGGTGGTTCCCTTCGCCCAGCAACTCGCCGCGGTACGCGCCGGCTGACCCACGGCCACCTCGGCGCCGCCGCCCCAGCACCGCGCCGGCACCGCACCAGCGTCGCCCCTGTGCCGTCTCGGCACCGGGGCGGTGCCCTTTCAGACCCGCCACGCACAGGTGCCCGGGGGGGGCCCCCCCCGCGGGGGGGGGGGGGCCCCACACGTCGTAGGTCCGGGACGTCCTCAGCCGAGGAAGTCGGACAGCTCGCGCTCAAGGGCGGCCTTCGGCTTCG
>NZ_JBEHZD010000766.1:0-2978 GCF_040240285.1 Streptomyces sp. HSW2009
ACCACGCCACGATCGACGCGCGCACCGTCCACCTGCCGGCCGGAGCCGCACGGCAGCCCGCCGATGTGCCGGCCCCCTGACCCGCTTCCTGGCACGTCTCCCGACCCGTGTGGACGGGGTCCGTTCATGCTGGGTCCCTTCGTACCGGGTCCGGTCGAGCCGGGACCGCCGGTGTCACTGTGCCTACGCCTATGCCTGTGCGGGGCCCGGAGGAACCGGGACTGTTCGTGCCGGGTCCGGCCCGGCCGGGCCCGTTCGCGCCCTCGCGCCGGCCCGATTCGTGCCGGTCCGTACCGTGCCGACCTGCGCCGTGTCGGTCCGCGCCGCACCAGCCGGCACCGTCTCCAGCCGCATGCCGCCCGCCGGAACCGCGCCAGCCGGAATAGTGCCAGTCGGAGCCGCCTCGGTGTGAACCACGGGGCGCCTGACCGCGCCTGCGGCTCGCACGGGGCATACGGCCCGCACAGCCCGCACAGCCCGCACGGCCCACACAGCTCACGTGGTCCGCACAGCTCACGCGTCGCGCGCCGCCCGTACGACCTATCGAGCCCGTACGGCACACATGGCCCATACGGCGTGCACGGCTCGTACGGCGCATGCAGTGCATGCAGTGCATACGCCGCGCATGGCTCATACGGCGCCCGCTCGCGGCGAATCCGGCCGTAGATCTGGCGTCCATACCCCCTAGCCTGCCGGGCCAAGTCCCCAAAAGGCCATGGGGGAAGACCCTCCGGCGGACTGGGGATAACCCCACCCCTGGGCCGGTGGGCTGTCCATTGCGGTGGACACAGGGCCTAGACTCCCGTGCGTACGGACCGCCAGCGCCGCGAATCAGCGGAAATGCGGCGGTGAGCTGGGCGGTGAACAAGTCACCGAGCACGAAAGCGGCAGAGGGAGCGAGGGGCGGACGTGACGTATGTGACGGACGTGCCGGAGGTGATCGTCGCGCCCGCTGTCGGGACCCCCGTACGGGACGTGGGCGTACGGGCCGTGGACGGCGTGCCCGGTCGGGCGGTGGAGTCGGCCGCCGACGCGCCGGTGCGACTCGCCGCGGAGTACTTCGACGGGTACGCGGCCGTCGGCCTGCTCGCGGTGGTCGGGGTGCTCTTCCTGATCGTCGCCTTCGTCGGCAACCGCCTGCTGCGCCCGATCGCCCCGACGCCCGAGAAGCTGCTCACCTACGAGTGCGGCGTCGACCCGGTCGGCGAGGGCTGGGCCCACACCCAGGTCCGCTACTACGTGTACGCCTTCCTGTACGTGATCTTCGCGGTGGACTCGATCTTCCTCTTCCCCTGGGCGACGGTCTTCGCCGAGCCGGGTTTCGGCGGCACCACGCTGGTAGAGATGTTCGTCTTCCTCGGCTTCCTTACCGTCGGCCTGTTGTACGCATGGAAGAAGGGCGTCCTCGAATGGACGTGACCCCCCGGACGAACCCCGTGGACCTCCCCGAGCCCACGGTGGCGCGGCCCGCCGCCGGCACCGGCTCCCTCGGCCCGCTGGCCCGCCTGGCGCCCGAGCCGATGAAGGTCATCCTCAACTGGGGCCGCCGCTACAGCCTCTGGGTCTTCAACTTCGGCCTCGCCTGCTGCGCGATCGAGTTCATCGCCGCGTCGATGGCCAGGCACGACTTCATCCGCCTCGGCGTGATCCCCTTCGCCCCGGGCCCGCGCCAGGCCGACCTGATGCTGGTCTCGGGCACGGTGACGGACAAGATGGCGCCCGCCGTGAAGCGGCTGTACGAGCAGATGCCCGAGCCCAAGTACGCCATCTCCTTCGGCGCCTGCTCCAACTGCGGCGGCCCGTACTGGGACTCGTACTCCGTCACCAAGGGCGTGGACCAGATCATTCCGGTCGACGTGTACGTACCGGGCTGCCCGCCCCGCCCCGAAGCGCTGCTCCAGGGCATCCTCAAGCTTCAGGAGAAGATCGCGGCGGAGTCCCTGGCCGGCCGCTACCCGCACGGCGACCGCGGCCGGCGCCCGTCCGCCGCCGCGCTGCGCAGCCCGCTGGTCCCGGCGCCCGAGCGGCCCGAACCGACGCCGGAGGACACCCGATGAGCACGTCCGACCACCCCGGGAGAGACACGGAGGCGGCCGGTGGGACTGCTGGGTCTGCGGGGGCCGCTGGGTCTGCGGGGGCCGCGGGGATGACGGATGAGGCCGGTGCGACCAGTGTGACCGGTCCGGCTGAAGCAGTCGAAGCAGTCGACGCAGCCGATGTGGCTGATGCGGCGGTCGCGGCCCCGGTGGGTTGGCTGCCGCGCTCCGCAGCGGAACTCTTCGGCCCCGGAGCCCGGGCCGAAGAGAGCTACGACCTGCTCACCGTCGACGTCCCCGCCACGGCGTGGATCTCCGCGCTTGAGACCGCCCGTACGGCGCTGGCCTGCACGTTCTTCGACTGGCTGAGCGCGGTCGACGAGCCGGGCACGGGGCTGCACGTCGCCGCCCACGTGGCCGGTCTGCCCGATGTGCAGGCAGTGGCCGCGGCGGAGGCGGCGGCCGAGGCGGCGCGCGCGGCGCTGTCCGCACCCGATAGTGCGCCGGTGGCCTTCGACGGACGCGCCGACGCCGGCGCGCACGCCGCCGAAGGGGCCGCCGGTACCGGGCTGCGACGCCTCCTGATTCGAACCACCGTGCCGCACGACGCCCCGGTGCTGCCCACCGCCGTCGACGTCTACCCGGGTGCCGCCTGGCACGAGCGGGAGACGCACGAGATGTTCGGCGTCGACTTCACTGACCACCCCCACCTGCTCCCGCTGCTGCTGCCGGACGGGTTCGAGGGGCACCCGCTGCGCAAGGACTTCGTCCTCGCGGCCCGGGTCGCCAAGGCGTGGCCCGGTGCGAAGGAACCGGGGGAGTCCGACCACGGCGGGCCCAAGCGGCGACAGATGCTGCCGCCCGGCGTGCCCGACCCGAACGACTGGGGCCCGCTCAAGGGCCAGCTCCCGCCCGCCCCGGCCCGCCCGGCGCCCGGCCCCC
>NZ_JBEHZD010000767.1:0-2961 GCF_040240285.1 Streptomyces sp. HSW2009
GCATTCACCATGTGCCCACCCACAGCACTGGCAAAATGACCTAATCGCGATACCTCTAGCGCAAAATCATGTACCCACTCATGAAAAGCGTCAGCACCCTCCCCCCGCCATTCGACTCGACCTGCCTGGCCCCTGAGATACCTCCCCACCTCCACGATCTTCGGACCCGCGTCACCAAGCGCATTCCCCGCACCAGCCAACTTGGCCGGATCAGAACCCTGCAACATCGCATGCAAACCTTCGAGGGTCTGCCCCTCGAACTCCCCGTTGCTCCCCATCCCCCGCCTCCTCTCTCATTACCGAGGTGAAGCTACCGACAACGACAGCCTCTCTGGAATCCCTGCTGACCAAACCATCGGCTACGCAGTCGTCTGCGACCTACGAGCCCGCGCGAAAAGGAATGCCGTTACGGCAACTACCACAACACCCCCACCCCCCAGCAAAACCCACAAGAACCCAGAGCCCCCACTCCCACCTCTATCAGAAGCAGCACCATTCACCGCACGCCGAACATCCTCCGGGCCAGCCCCGACCTCAACACCCTTACTCGGCGACGCAGACTGAGCCGAAGATGAGCCACCCCCAGAGCCCGTCTCTTCTCGCGGCAACAACGGATTGACATCGGGATTCCCCGGATCCCCCTTACCGTCGATCAACACCTGCCCCGGCCGAATAATCCCGTACCCGATATACGGACTCGGCACCTTGCCCTTCGGCTTACTCGCCGTCTGCATCATCACGCGAAGAACCTGATTACCCGTCCAAGTCGGATGCTTAGACCAAATCAGCGCGGCCGAGGCGGAGGCCAGCGCCGTGGAGGCGCTAGTGCCGGAGTTTTGGCACATCTTCTGGCCATCCGCACACCTGCCGGGAATATCCACACCTGGGGCTGCGAATTTCACCTGCTGTCCGTAAGTGGAGAAGCGAGCCACCTTGCCCGACTGATCGACCGCCCCCACCCCTACGACTCCAGGGAAAGTGGAGGGGTATCTAGGAACATTCCCCTTGTCGCCATCATTTCCTGTCGCCGCAAAAATTACCAAGCCTTTCTTGATGGCGTATTCGACAGCATCTTCCATCTGCCGTCTATGACGGTCAAGCGTTCCCGTTGCAGTTTGCGACAGGTTAATGATGCGTGCTCCGTGATCTGCGGCGTACCGAATAGCCGATCCCCAGTTCTCGCCGCCACCGAACGCTACGGCCCTGTATCGCGTCTGTAGCGACATGATCTTCGCGCCCGGGGCCAACCCCTGTACACCGCCCGAACTGCCTGACCCGGCAATCAAAGATGCCATGGACGTCCCATGGCTATTGCCATCCCCACCATCCGATGGCGGAGATTTCACGAAGCTCTTCCGAGTCGTCACTCTCCCCCGCAGCTCAGGAACCGGGTCCACTCCCGAGTCAATCACGGCGATGGTCACACCTTTGCCCCTACTCACAGGCCACAGCTCTTCTGCGCTCATTGCGTCAAGATGCCACTGACGACCATGTGAATCGTCAGCAGCCACCGGCTGAGCCGCCAACCCCAAACAGACCCCCAAGGCAGAAAGCAGGGTCGTGCCCCGCCAACGGCTCAGCCGAAAGGACATCACGCACATTCTCCAAATGTCAGCAGCGAGTAGGCTATTCAACTACCGGCGGAACCGTATCCCGACCCAGAGGCCAATCGTCTCTACCATCCCGCTCACTACCATCGGGGTCGGATTGCCGAGGTGTCCGCCCTGAACCCTGGGTAGAATTCGCCCCTCGGATCAGTCCACTTCCACCTGGTGTAAAGCAAACCCCGCGCGCCAGCTCTCTCCGCTGCGCAGCCGTCCCGCCCGGTTCAAAAGCCAAGCCCAACCCCCGTCGGTCACGAGCAGCCCCTCGCTCTCCGCCCATGCCACCAGCAGGCATGCCGCCGCCGACGCCCGAGAACGGCGCCCGAACCTGGCTTCCTCGCCCCTCTTCGCCGACAACCGCCCCTCGCGGCGAGGCCCCTTCGGCCATGACCGGGGGACCCGGTGAGTGCGGGCCGGCCTGACCGTGAGCGCGACGGCCCGTTGAACCGTTCTCGCCTCCGGGGGAAGCAGTTCCGGGCACGCTTCCTCTTGCTATGGGTGCGCGCTCTTCTCCGACGACCGATCCACGGGGTGATCGAGAACTTGCAGGCGAGTCACTCATGTCGCGAGGTCGGCCACCTGAGATTCCCGGCAACCGAGGTGCTGGTGATGAGGGCGCTGGAAGAAATGGCCGTGCTGTTGTCACTAATTCGCCGGAAGGCACACGTGGCGTGTAAGCGTGCCCGTCTGGACGGAGGTCCGGGATCTGAGGCTTCGAAACAGGGCCTACGCGAGACGGCAGCACGGGCACCGCTTGCTCCGCGCTGTCTGTTGACACGCTCTGGGAGGGAACGGGCGGCTGCGAACCGCGGTCGTCTGGGTGCTGCGACCTTGCCATTCCATCGAGGCCCAACCCCACGTGACTGCTCGGCATCACTTCAGGACTTACGCCATGGGCTGCCGGACCCGCGGTCTGCTGATTCACACCCTTCGCCAGAGCGGTCTGGGAGGGATTTACCTCCGATCCCGTTGACGCCTGTCCTCCATTAGGCGATTCACTGCCACGGTGCGCATCAGGGCTGTATGCCGGGTCATCGATGGGAAGTAACGTGAACTCCGGCTCCCGCTCCGCCCCCATATCCTCCCGGGCCGCCCGATAATAAGAAGAAAGCCGCTCCATCTGATGAATGGCCTGCTGAAGCCTGGTCGTACCATCAGCAATGAGCGCCTTATCAGCGTCAGGATCCCCATGCGCCTTCTCCGCATCAACGGGCTTCGGCACCGCGGCCTTCGCCTCCGTCAACGCCTGGCCTGCATTCACCATGTGCCCACCCACAGCACTGGCAAAATGACCTAATCGCGATACCTCTAGCGCAAAATCATGTACCCACTCATGAAAAGCGTCAGCACCCTCCCC
>NZ_JBEHZD010000768.1:0-2947 GCF_040240285.1 Streptomyces sp. HSW2009
GGGGGGGGCGGCCCCCCCCCCGCCCCCCCGCGGGGGTCCGCCCCCCCCCCCCCCTCGCCGCCGGGGGCCCCCCCCCCCCCCCCCTACCCGGGGCCCGGCCCCCCCGCCGCACCCCACGCGGCGCGTCCGGGGGCACCACGAGCGACAACCCGCGCCGCACCCCATGCGGCGCACCCGTACCGCAGGCCCCACCGTTGCGCCGCGCCCCCACGCGGCGCGTACGGACGCACTCCACGGGCCCGACACCCGTGCCTGCCCCCCCCGCGCTGTGCCCCACGCGGCGCACCCGCACCACGGCGACACCCCACGCCGTCCCACCGCCGCCCCCACCCAGCACCTCACCCCGCACCCACCCACACCCCCCAACTCTCCGACTCTCCAACTCCCCACACTCACCCACGCATCCCGGCACCGCGCCGCGCCGTGCGCGCCCGCCGCCCCGGCCGCACCCCAGGGCCGTAACCCTCTGCCGCCCCCACCCGCCCACCGCCGCTCCGTGCACAGCCGGGCGATCCAACGGGGCGGCACGGCGGCGGGCCCGACCGAGGTGGCCCGGTCCGGCCCGCCCGGGCCCCCCCCCGCCGGGCGGGCCCCCCCCCGCGGCGGGGCCCCCCCCCCCCCCCCCCCCCCCCCCCCCCCCCCCCCCGCCCCGCCGGGGGCCCCCCCCGGGGCGGCCCGGGGGGGGGCCCGCCCGGGGGGGCCCGGGCCGGCCCGCCCGCCCCCCCCCGGGCCCCCCCCCCCCACCCCGGGGCGGGCGCACCACGGGCCGTACCCGCACCACACCCCGTACGCGCACCCCACCCCGTACGCGCACCCCACCCCGTACGCGCGCACCACATCGCGCACGCAACCCAATACGCGCACCACGCGCACCACGCGCACCACCCCTGCGCGTCACCCCGTACCGCACCACCCCGTACCGCACCACCCCGTACCACCCGCTCACCTCCCCCGAGATCGCCCGGCGCCCCCGCGCGGCGGGTGAGAAGGAGAACACGATGGTTCTGCGGAAACACCGGGCGCCCGTGGGCGCCGCAGCCGCGGCGGAGCAGGACGCCGCCGCTCCGATGAGAAGCAGGCGGCTTGCCGTGGCCGTCAGCGGCGTGGCCGCTGCCGCCTGTCTGGCGGCGCCGCTCGCCGGTACGGCCACCGCGGCGCCGGCCCCCGCGCACGCCACCAGCAGCACGAGCGCCAGCAGCACCACCCAGGCCGCCGGCATCAACTCCACCGCCGCCACCAGCGGCGTCACGGCATCGGCCCAGCTCTCCTTCAACGAGCTGGTGCAGAGCCAGGACCAGTGGTGCTGGGTCGCCACCGGCCTGTCCATCGCGCGTTACCTCGGGCGCGGCCAGGACACCTCGCAGAACACGTTCTGCACCTACGCCCGCGGCCTGCCCACCACCTCGCCGTGCCCGAACCGGCCCGGCTACCTCTCCGACGTGCAGCGTTCCTGGTCCCGGCTCGGCATGGACCCGGGCCGCACCACCGGCACCCTGCCGTTCCAGACGGTCCAGCAGACCATCGACGCCAACTCGCCCGTCGAGGTCGGCATCTACTGGACCTCAGGCGGCGGCCACGCCCGCGTGCTGTACGGGTACGACGCGAGCCGCCGGACGCTGATGTACGCCGACCCGTGGCCGAGCAGCGCCCGGTACGGCGAGATGAACTACCAGAGCTTTGTCAGCAATGGCCAGTTCCGCTGGGCCGAGTCGCTGTACGGGGAGAAGTGAGCGCCATGACGGACCTGACCCGTTCCCACCCGACCCGTTCCCAGACACCCGCCGCCAGCGGCCCCCGGCAGCCCGGCGCGGTGCGCCGGCTCAGCGGGCTCGGCGGCGCCTCGCTCGCCGCGGGCGTCGGCGCCCTTGTCCTGCTTGCGCCCGCGGCGTCCGCCGCCGACCAGGGCCCGCGACCGGCCGCACCCGCGGCCGTCTCCGGCGCCGATCAGGCAGCCGCCACCAAGACGCTGACCAGCCAGGACACCACGGACCGCATCGCGTCCTTCTTCGTCAGACTGGAGCAGCGGCAGCAGGCCAAGGGTAAGGACACGCTGAACGCGCAGGTCACCCGCGGCGAGGCCGCCCGGCAGGCGCCGAAGCTGGTCGGTTCGACCGTCCCGGTCTACTCGCTCAACCCGGACTTCGTCCGCGGCACGGGCAAGGCGTCCACGCCGGTCGCCGAGTTCGCCTACCTGGCGTCCGAGGCCCGCTCGTCCTCCGGCGCCGCCGCCACCGTGTGGACCGTACGGGACGCGAAGACGCGGCAGTGGACGGTGGCCAACGTCATCTCCGGCACCGACGAGGTCAGCTTCGGCCGCAAGACCGCGGGCGACCTGGTCTTCACCGAACCGCAGATAGCCGCCTGGTACGCGCTGGACGGCGACCGGGTGCTGCCGCTCAACAAGGCGGCCCGGGACGCCGTCGGTACCCGCGGCACCACCGTCGCCGCCTATCAGGACCGGGTGCACGAGGCGTACGGCGACAAGCTGCCCGGCTCGGCGTACCAGCGCAACGGCCAGTTCGGCGGCTACGGCAACGCCGCCGAGCAGTCCGCCCCGATGGCCGAGCAGGCGGCCCCGGCGGCCCCGGCGAAGGCCCAGACCACCGCCGCGGACGCCTCGTCCTCCTCCGGCCTCGGCGGCGCCGCACTCGTCGCGACCGTCGCGGGCGGCGGCGCCCTGCTCATCGGCGCGGGCGCCGTGGCAACCCGGATGCGCCGCCGCACCGCGGGTCAGTAGCGGCGGTTACGACGCTGCCGCGCAACGCCTGCCGTGCAGCAACCGCCGCGCCACACCCGCGGCCCCGCAACCACCGGCCGACTCCCAGCCCCGCCCCGGCCGGTGCTCCCCGGCCCCCCCCCCCCCCCCCCCCCCGCCGGGGGGGGGGGGGGGGGGGGGGGGGGGGGGGGGGGGGGGGGGGGGGGGGGGGGGGGGGGGGGGGGGGGGGGG
>NZ_JBEHZD010000769.1:0-2930 GCF_040240285.1 Streptomyces sp. HSW2009
AGCGGCACCCGCGGCCGAGGGCGCGGCGCCGGTCGGCCCCACCCGGCCGGCGGCCAGCACGACCAGCCCCGCCCTGGCCACCGCCGTACGGACCGCGGGGCGGGCGAACGGGCCGGCCACCGCCGTCGTGCCGTGCCGCAGCATCCGCTGGGTGCCGCGGCGCGCGGACTCGCCCCAGCGGGCGTCGGTCAGGGCGAGGGCGGCGAGCGCGGCCGGCTCGGCCACGGGTTCGGTGCCCAGCTCCGCGGCCTCGCGCGGGTCGGGGTGGTAGGCGGTCTCCAGCAGCGCCGGCGCCTGCGCGTGGCACAGGCCGGGCGTCAGCAGCCCGGGCCAGCGCCGCTCCCTGGCCCCGGGATGGTCGGCCGCCAACTCCTCGTACGGGCCGACCGCGGCTATCCGCGCGCCGTCCACCACCACCGCGCCGGCCACCACCGGCTCCGCCCCCGGACCGGTCAGCAGCAGGTCGGCCGCATGCACCGTCAACACGCTCGGCCCCCTCGCCCCGCCCCCGCCCGGCTCAGTTGGCGTCGACGAGCTTGAGGGCGGGGTGGGCCGTGCCGCCCTCGATCGCGGTCGACGAGATGTGCGAGACGACGCGGTCGTCGACGGGGTCGTTGGCCGGGTCGTCGTGCACCACCAGGTGCTCGTAGGTCGTGGCGCGCTGCGCCGGCACCCGGCCCGCGGTGCGGATCAGGTCGATGATCTCCATCCGGTTGGAGCGGTGCTTGGCACCGGCCGAGGAGACCACGTTCTCCTCCAGCATGATCGAGCCCAGGTCGTCCGCCCCGTAGTGCAGCGAGAGCTGGCCGACCTCCTTGCCGGTGGTCAGCCACGAGCCCTGGATGTGCGCCACGTTGTCCAGGAAGAGCCGCGCGATGGCGATCATCCGCAGGTACTCGAAGAGGGTGGCCTGCGTCTGGCCCTTCAGGTGGTTGTTCTCGGGCTGATAGGTGTACGGGATGAAGGCGCGGAAGCCGCCCGTACGGTCCTGCACGTCGCGGATCATGCGCAGGTGCTCGATCCGCTCAGCGTTGGTCTCGCCGGTGCCCATCAGCATCGTGGAGGTCGATTCGACGCCCAGGCCGTGCGCGATCTCCATGATCTCCAGCCAGCGCTCGCCGGACTCCTTCAGCGGCGCGATGGCCTTGCGCGGGCGGGCCGGCAGCAGTTCGGCGCCGGCACCCGCGAACGAGTCGAGCCCCGCGGCGTGGATGCGCCGGATGGCCTCATCGGCGGAGACGCCGGAGATCCGCGCCATGTGCTCGACCTCGGAGGCGCCCAGCGAGTGGATGACGAGCTGCGGGAACGCCTTCTTGATCGCCGCGAAGTGCTCCTCGTAGT
The DNA here is from genome assembly GCF_040240285.1 of Streptomyces sp. HSW2009. Lineage (NCBI taxonomy): Bacteria > Bacillati > Actinomycetota > Actinomycetes > Kitasatosporales > Streptomycetaceae > Streptomyces > Streptomyces sp. HSW2009. Next base: position 1,342 of record NZ_JBEHZD010000769.1, read on the forward strand.
ACTCCACACCGAAGTCCGGGTGGTGGCCGCCCTGGAACATGATCTGCGTGCCACCGAGCTCCACGGTCTCCGCGCAGCGGCGCAGGATGTCGTCGAGGTCGCGGGTCCAGCCCTTGTCGTGCGCCTTGGGCGGGGCGTAGAAGGCGCAGAACTTGCACGCCGTCACGCAGACGTTGGTGTAGTTGATGTTCCGCTCGATGATGTACGTCGCGATGTGCTCGATCCCCGCGTACCGCCGGCGGCGGGCGGCGGCGGCGGCGGCGCCCCGCGCGTGCAGGGGCGCGTTCCGATACAGGTCGAGCGCCTCCTCCGGGGTGATCCGACCGCCGCCGGCGGCGCGGTCGAGGACGGACTGCAAATCGGCGTTCTCCGTCACCGGGGCGTCCCTTCCGGGGGGTTAGATACGGACCTGATCCAGCGTACGCCAGGGGTCCGACACCCCGGCCCGCGGCCGGCCCACCCCCATCGACCAGCCCGTATCCCCACCGGACGGCCCACCGGCAACCCACCGGCTGCCCACCGGCGCACCGCCGCCGAACCGCCCACAAGCCGCCGTCGGACCACCGCCGAACCGTCACCGGCCCGCCGCCGACCCACGGCGAGACCTCTTCCGGACCTTGGCCGGCCCACCACAGCAACACGGCCCCCGCCTCCGTACGCGCACTCGTACGCGCACCCGCTACGCGCGCGTCCCGCTCCTCCCTGCGCTCACTCCTGGCGCGTCAGGCGGGCCACCGGGCGACCGCCGGCCGTGTCCTCGGACTTGTAGACCAGCTTCTTCTTGTCCTCGTCCCAGGTGTACGTGGCCTGAGCCGTCTCGCCGGTGCACAGCGGTCCGTCGCCCTTGTCGGGGTCGGGGCGTTCGGTGACGGTCAGCCGGGTGTTCCGCTCCGTCACCGAGACCAGCGTGCCCACGGCGTAACAGCGCATCCCCACCAGGTCGACGACGGCCTGCACGATGACCTCGCCGCGCCGGCCCTGCCGGATGGTCGCGGTGTGCTGGCCGTTGTACTTGCCCTTGGCGTAGATCGTGCCGGTCCAGGTGCCGATGAGGTTCTTCGGCACGGTGCCGGCCGACTGCCCGGTGCCGGGGCCGGTCGGCTCGGTGTCGCCGGGCGAGTCCGAGGCGTCGGGCGAGGGGCGCGCGCCGCCGGAGGCCGGGGGCTGGGACTCCTGCTTCGCACCGGCGGACCGGTCGTGGTCGCCACCGCCGTGCAGGTTGTCCACGAGGAACACCGCCGAGGTGCCGATCGCCAGCGCACCGGCCACCGAGAGCACCAGCGAACAGCTCAGCCACTTCGGCCGGTTGCGCCGCCCGAGGCCCGCGGAGAGCGCGAGCCGGCGCTCCTTGGCCTGCTGGCCAGTGCTCGCAGCCTCCGCCACGGCAGCCGCGCCGCCCGCGGCCGTGCCCGCCGCCGCGCCGCCGGGCGGCCCGGACGCGACGCCCTCGGCCGCCACCTCCCCGCTCCCCGCCGCGGCGTGCCCCGTGTCATTTAAACAACGGGGGGGGCACGAGACCGACACCTAGGTGGGGTTGCGGGGGGTGGGTGGTAAAAAAAGAGGGGGGGGGGGGGGGGGGGGGGGGGGGG
>NZ_JBEHZD010000077.1:0-20333 GCF_040240285.1 Streptomyces sp. HSW2009
CAGCACTTCACCACCAGCGCCGTGCGCTGCCCAGTACGCGCGGCCGACCGCCCCCCGGCGCCCCCCCCCCCGCCCCCCCCCCGGGCGGGCGGGGGCCCCCGGGGCGGGGCCGGCGGCGCGGCCACGCCGCGACCCAGGCGGCCCTGAACGAGATCGTCCGCACCGGCACGCCGGGCGCCCTGGCCCGCGCCGACGTCAAGGGCTCGGTCTGGTACGGCACCTCCGGCGTCGCCGACGTGCGCACCTCGCGCCCGCGACTGCCCGCCGACCGGTTCCGCACCGGCAGCCTCACCAAGCCGTTCACCGCCACCGTCGTCCTACAACTGGCCGGCGACCCGCGGTACGGGCTGTCGCTCGACGACTCGATCGAGAAGTGGCTGCCCGGCGTGGTCCAGGGCAACGACAACGACGGCAACCGGGTCACCCTGCGCCATCTGCTCCAGCACACCAGCGGGCTGTACGACTACCTGCGGGACGACGCATTCCGGTCCAAGTACACCGGGGCGGCGTTCTTCGACCACCGCTTCGACGGCGCCACCGCCGAGGAACTGGTGGCCGTCGGCCTCGCGCACCGCCCGAACTTCGCCCCCGGCGCCGGCTGGTCGTACTCCAACACCAATTACGCGCTGCTCGGCATGGTCATCGAGAAGGCCACCGGCAACAGCTACGCCACCGAGATCCAACGCCGCATCATCAAGCCGCTGGGCCTCACCGGCACCTCGCTCCCCGGCACCGCGCCCGGCCTGCCGGGCCCGCACGGACGGCACTACTCGAAGCTGTTCATCAAGGACCCGGCGGCCCCCCGCTACGACGTCACCGAGCTCAACCCGTCGATCGCCAGCTCCGGCGGCGAGATCATCTCCACCGCCCGCGACCTCAACGTCTTCCTGCGCGCCCTGGTCCGCGGCGAACTCCTGCGCCCGGCCCAGCAGCGGGAGATGTTCACCGGCCGCGACCTGGGCGACGGCGAGTCGTACGGCCTGGGCATCAGGTCCCGCAAGCTCAAGACCTGCGACGTCACGCTCTGGGGCCACGCGGGCGACATCTTCGGCTCCCTCAGCCACACCCTCGCCACCCCCGACGGCAACCACGTCCTGACCCTGAACCGCAACAGCGACTGGGGCGACGACGAGCAGGAAGACGCGGCGATAGAGGCGGAGTTCTGTGGGCCGCGCGCGCCGGCCGCGCGACGGTGAGGTAGCCGGCCTGACGGGGGCGGTCCGGGGGCGGGGGCGGCCTGCTCGGCGGGATACGGGTCGCGCGCCGACCGCGCGGTTGACCGGCAGCCGGCCCGGGCCGCTCTTGCGGTGCACTCACCGCCGTCGGACTGGCTGGAGATGGGAAGCGGGGGTCGATGGCGGGTCCGCGCGCGTTGTCCCGGGAGATCGCTCGTTCGACGATGCGGCCCTCCCTGCGGACCCGCCGCTCGGACGGGGGTCGGGCCGGCCCCTGGCGGTCGCCCGTGCCGGCTCCCGCTTCCGCGGATCGTCCTGGACGGCCATGGGCCGAAGTAATGAGATCGGGCAACGGAAAGGTCACCCGGGCGGGGTAGGAGGTGAACACTCCAGGCGGATTCGGCGGTTCGGGCCGCCGAACAGGATGAACACCATGAAGACGACAGGCAGCGCCGCCCTGGAACCGGCCTCCCCCCGCATCCGCCGGATCGCCCGCATCGGCGCGATCGCGCTGCTCCCGTACGTGGCGATGAAGCTGTACTGGTCCTTCGGCGGCACGTGGGGCATCCCCGCCGGGTTCCCGAGCGTGCTGGCGCAGATGGAGCACAACGCCCGGGGCAAGCACCTGGACCCGTTCAACGCCGCGACGCTGTGGCTGTACCAGCACGGGGTGGACATCACGGTCGTCATGGCCGGGCTGGGCATCGTCCTGTTGCTGGGGCTGGTCAGCCCGTGGGGGCGGACGTTCCCCCGCTGGGTGCCGTTCGTCGCCGGTAAGGCCGTCCCCCGGTGGCTGCCGCTGACGCCGGCCTGGATCACCGCCTCGATCCTGGCCCCGGTGTTCGGCGTCGGCGCCCTGATGGGCGTGGTGCTCTCGGCCCTGGGCCTCTTCAGCTTCGAGACCGGCGGGTTCTCGAACATCGCGTTCTACATCGCCTACTCGGGTATGGGCCCCTACGGCCTCGCCCTCGGCGCCGCCGCCTGGTCCTATCAGCGCCGCACTCGCCGCCTGGCGGCGTGAAGCACTCGACTTGGCTGTGTGGGAAGGCGAGAGGCCCGCGGCCGACAAGTCCGCTGACCGACTTCAGCGACCTGTATGACCGCTACATCGACTGTTCCAGCCGTCGGCGCCCTGTGCCCCCTGCCTGACCGGAACGCGCAAGCGCTGGACGAGTACGACGATGACGCCGTTCAGGAGTGAGTCATTGCATTCGGTAGCAACCAGCACTGGATGCCCCGACGGTGTACGTGTTCTTCTGCCATGCAGCGTGGCTGAGGTCGGCTGTGTAGAGGTCGGACAGCTTGCTCATGTCTGGGCGAGCTCCTTGAGGTCGCACCTTCTCTGAACCGGGTAGTCAACACTGCTGTGTCCAGAACCAGTTGGGCTGGGGATGCGATTCGCCGATCGATTCACGCGCGGTCGTACGCGGGGCGCTGGGCCGGCCGGCGGCGAGACCTGTCAGATGCTGCGAGGCACCGGCCCTCGCCGGGGGGAGCCGGTGCCTCGCGTGCGCGGCGCGTCAGGCGGGGAACTTGCCGGCCTTGACGCCTGCGATGAATGTGGTCCGGGCGGGCGGTGAGGTCGAAGATGAGGGCTGGGCCGTGGGGCGGTTGAGAGCGTCAGGGCCGTCAAGGCCATCGGGCGCCTGAGTACTCCGCCAGTACGGCTGCCACTTCCGAGATGCCTGAGTATTCCTGCAACCTCTGGACAATTACGCGCAAACGCTCTGCGGTTCTCTCTGACGCAATCTCGGACGATAGTGTGATGACGCGTTCCGTCACGGCCGCTGCCTCTTCCGGCTCGTTGGCATCGGCAAGGGCGACTGCCAACCAGGAAAGATAGAGTGCCATTTCTCGAGTATGCGTTGCGTCGTACTGGCTCAAGACTTCTCGGAGCAGCGGAACTGCACGCAATGGCCGATGCAACTCCGTATAGACGCGTGACTCCATAACCTGCAACTCCCCGTAATTAACCCAGTAAAGGTAGGCTGGAGGATCGCGGTCCAATGTGTCTGCGTCTAGCGCCTCCGATGCCTTCCCCAACGCCCGCATCGCGCCTTGTTCGCTACGCTTTCCGCCCACTTTGGCATGCGCCCATGCGACACGATCTAAGTACAGTGCACGGGCTCGTGGTGGTGCGTCGTCACCGGCCTCGCCGAGCGCTGCCTCAGCGAGAGACAGGCCTTCTAGTTCTCGGCCCGTGTTGGTCATTTGATAGGCAAGCGAGCCGGCGAGATTTCCGGTGAGCGTGCTGTCCTCAGCTTGCCTCGCAGCACTGATGCCCATGCGGTAGATGTGCTCAGCCATGTTGTGCTGTCCCGCATCGCTGGCGATCCATCCGGCGATTTGAGATAACTCTCCGATTTGGCTGAGTAGTTCACTTCCTACCTTGTCCGTATGCGTACTTCCACGGAAGAGCTTCATCGTGGCACGGAGCTCGCGAAGGGCAGGTTGGATGAGGTCGCCGCCCGCGAGGAAGTCATCCGCGAGTCGCAGCCCGTGCACCCGCTCCCTCAGGTCTGCCACCTGCGCAGTGCCGACCTGCCGGCCCGAACGTACCTGCGGGGGCCGTAACCAGTCTCCCTCGGGGAGAAAGTCCGCGAGCGTGAGCGGGGGAGTCTCTGAGGCGGGGCCTACGGGTTCGGCTGTTGCCGCCGCGGCAAGTGAGACTAACTCTCCGTTCGAGTCGAATAGCTGATCAAGGAGATGTGCTAGTTGAGCAGAGGGGGCCTGCTTCCCCGCGATCACGCGTGACAGGTAAGCGTGATCGTAATTTGTGGCGCGGGCCGCTGCGCGAATGCTCATCCTGCGTGCTCGTAGCTCGTCCGCTACACGATTCCCAAAGTCTTTGCCCCTACTGCCCATGCGGTCAGCGTAGACGAGTCACCACCCAGTCACCACCCAGTCACCACATGGGATCGCACGGAGACGCAACACTCGGATACCGGAAGTAAAGATAGTCCGGCGGGTCCGGTGGGTGAACCGAGGCATGTGAAATGCCGACGAGAACGGAATCAATTCTCTGCCAGGGTGAGGAGTCTCGGATGATTGCTGCCCAAAATCCATTGAAGTTTGCATGGTTGGAGGTTACGGGGCTGTGCAATGAGTTCTGCCAGCATTGCTACGCGGACTCGTCGCCGAGAGGGACGCATGGCGCGATGGGCGTGCGGGACTGGTGCCGGGTGATCGACCAACTCTCGGACATGGGCGCGCTCGATGTCCAGTTCATCGGAGGAGAGCCAACGCTTTACCCGTACCTTCGCGAACTGATCCAGCATGCCAACAGTTCCGGCCTCGCGGTGGAGGTCTTCTCGAACATGACCCACATTCGGCCGGAGTTGTGGGAGACGTTTACCGATTACGGGGTCAAGCTCGCCACGTCGTACTACTCGGACACGGCGGCCGACCACGACAAGGTGACTGGGCTCCGAGGTTCGCACAAAAGGACACGAGCCAACATCGAGAAGGCGCTGAGCCTCAACATCCCCCTCCGAGGCGGGGTGGTGGCCGTACGGTCCGGCCAGCGGGTCCAGGAGGCTGCGCAGGACCTTTCTACGCTTGGGGTCGGAACGGTTGGTGGCGATCGAACTCGGGCGTTCGGCCGGGCGAGCAGGGGAGCGAGCCCGACCATCGGTGATCTGTGTGGACACTGCGCACACGAGAAATGTGCAATCGGGCCGACTGGCGAGGTGTGGCCGTGCGTGCTCGGCCGCTTCCTGACCATCGGCAATGTGATGCGTACGCCCCTCTCCGAAATCTGGAGTGGGGCACGAATGGTCGAGGTGCTGGCAGGCATCACGGCTGTCCATGGGGAAGGAGCTCAGTCCTGCACCCCACCACAATTTCTGCCCATGTGTGGCCCGTGTGGCCCGTGCGTACCGTCCGTGGGGCACTGCGATCCGAAGGAGACGGATGCCCGCGCGGACGGGTCTACGCTCGGCGCACCCGCGTAACACGCTGAGAGACGACCAGGAGAGCGCCGATGGACGACCACGGGGATGACTTCGGTGAGTGGGGGACGGACACCAACGCCAACGCCGTGCAGCGCACGGAAGAAGACTGGGCCACGATCGCGGAGTACATCCGGCACGCCGCCAACAAGCTCGGGCCGACCCTGCCGTTGTGTCTTCCCGGGGAACCGCAGGAGTGTGGGCGGAGTGCTCAGCAGCACGTTCTGGCCTGGTCCGCCCACCTCAAAGCTCGGGCCCACCACCTGATCGAGCAGTCGGCGCCCAGCGAGGAGCGAGCAGCACACGTGGCTGGGCCGCTGTACGTGCGGCGGCTGGCCCAGCTTCGCGCGGAGCAGGCGGCCGAGCGCGTTGAGCAGCAGTAGTCCGCCACGTCTCCGGCTGCGCCTTCCCCTTGGGGCGTACGGCCGGAGGCGTTTGGCGCGCCGGCCCCGTTGCCCCCGCTCACGGGAGGACTTCTCCGGCGGCAGCACCACCCGCTGACCCGCGCCTTCCCGGCCTGCACCCTCCCTGGGGGCATGCCGCGGGGCGGCCCGTACCCGCGCGCGGGCCATGCCATCCGACGTGCCATGCACCTCCCGGCGGGCCGTGCCCCCAGCCCCCGCCCGCGCGGGCGGCACCATGCCGATGCCCCGGGGCCGCCGCCCGCAGGCAGGGCGGGGTTCTACGGTGCCGTGCGGCTACTTCCAGGTGAGCCGTTGCCCGTCTGGCCCGACGTGCAGCCACAGACGCTCAGCGGGCGGCATGTCGGCATCACGCCATCGGGTGACCTGGTCTGTGATCGCGTCCCACAGCCGGACGGGACCGCCCTGCCGCACCTGCCACTGCCCGTCGTCTTCGAATGCGGCTGCCCACGCTCCGGCTTCTACGTCGATGACCACGTATTCGTCTCGGCCGTTGCGCGGCAGCGTGAAGCGCTGGGCTCGTGGTGCTGCGAACTGTGCGACGAATCGTGCTGTCCAGTCGTCCAGCACGTCACCGCCGATATCCGTGGGCACGGCTTCGGCCGAATCGAGATCGGGCAGCATTCCCAGCGCGGGGGGCAGGTGGGGCCGCGCGAGCATGAACGAGACGTGCCCGCCCAGGATCGGACCGCTTGCCGTTCCGTCTTCCGCCACGGTCAGCCGGACGAGTTCGGAAGCGTTCATCCACCCGCAGACCGTGACCAGGATTTCACCACCAGGGCGAGTCTGAGCGATCCACTCAGCTGGAACCGTATGAACTCCGCACGTCGCGATGACGCGGTCATATGGACCGCTGTCCTTGTATCCGGCTAGTCCGTCACCGACTACGAGGTTCGGCCAGTAGCCCAGTCCGCCGAGAGCCACACCAGCACGAGAGGAAACGTCCGCGTCCACTTCGATTGACGTCACGTTGTCGTCACCGACCACGTGGGAGAGAAGGGCAGTCGAGTAGCCCGTTCCTGTGCCGATTTCGAGAACCCCTGTTCCCTCGGAAGCGTTCAGCTCTTCGAGCATGCGCACCACGAGTCCCGGCAGGGTGGACGACGAAGAGGGGCGGTGGGAAATGCGCCCCTCAATCTGACGCGGGACGACCGACTCTGCTACTTGGGTAACAAGTGTGTCGTCCTCGTAAACGCGCCTGATCCGTTCGGGGCCGTCAGCGAGGAATGCCGGGCGGTACCAATCCCCCTCTTCGTATTCGAACCACCCGTCAGACAAGAACGCCTCTCGGGGCACGGCCATAACAGCGGCTTCCCATTGGGGGCTTCGCAGCGTTCCCGATTCCGTCAGGTGCCGCGCGAGGTCTGCGCGTAGCCCTTCGGTAGAAACGTCATCAGTCACTTGCGTTCTCTCCGTTCTCCAACAGATCGGCGATAGTCGATGTGATGGGCAGTCCTGCCGTTTCTTCGAGCCATGCCCATTGCCCATTGGGGTTGCATTCTAAGAACCACCAGGCATCATCCGCGGTTAGCGCGAAGTCGAACGCGCCGAAGTTGAGCCCGAAGCCAGCGAGGAACCGCAGGATTGCCCGCTGTACGTCATCCGGGCAGGGGATCGGCTCATAGCTCAGGTTCCGGTACTCAGCGCGCCAGTCGACGACTCCGGCCGGAGCGGTAATCCGGGCGCAGAAGACCTGCTCGCCGACGACAACCGCGCGCACGTCGGAGGTCTTGGGCACCTGAGCTTGGAATAGGTGCGCGCAACGGCTTACAGCGTCGTCTATCTCGCCAGGATCAACCGGGGCTGCCCAGATACCAGCAGGCTCCCCCTCAACGTCGTACGCGCCTGCATGCAGCGGCTTGTAGATGGTCGGCTGTTCCGCGGCAAAGGACTTCGCTTCCGCTGGATCGCTCGTTATCAGCGTGGCGGGAACGTTGAGCCCTTCGCGGGCCGCTGCCGCGAGTTGCGCGGGCTTGTACTCGGCGCGGGCAATGGCTTGGGGGTGGCTCAGGTAGAGGCAGCCGGAAAGGGCTGCCAGCACTCCGCCGAGCCCGCGCCGGTTTTCCTGAGCGATGAACCGCGCGGCCTGGTCGTCCCCATTCGGCGCGTAACTGCTAGGGCGACGATGGTACAAAGCGCGTACGTCTTCCAGGTCTGCTGTACGTTCGCCAACCGTGAGCCGTCCTCCCCAACCTTCCGGCCCCATGCGAGCCGAAAGCACAGCGGGGTTGGGGAAGTCGCGTCCAGGGTCGAAGCGCAGAACGGGCACCCGACGCCGGTTTAACTCGGCAATGATCAAATCGGCGGTCGGGTCCTCGTATTCGGTAGCAACCAGCACCGGATGCCCGTTCACGTCATTCCCCCTTAGTCCTGCGCCGCGTCGTGTCCGCTGTCAGAGTCCACCTTGCCGTCTTTTCCGATCTGGGTGGGCGGGTAGGTGTTGACGGAAGTGCCGTGCTTGCCGAGTTCGGCAGGGGCCGGCACACCGTCGCTTCCGACCCAACGGCCGGTCTGTGTCTCCGGATCGATCCCAGCGTATTGCCACCGAGAAGGCTCCCCATTCCGCAGCGGAGCCATGCGGCGCATGCCCCACGGAATCGGCGCTGTCGACCCCTGGCTAACGGATTTGATCAATGTCCCTCCTGGATGCCAGACTTGCAGCCCATCTCACCACATGAGCGGGTGTGTTGCGTTCCAATTCGGCTAAAGTGCATATGCCGATAGGGGCCCGCCCCGGTCGCCTAACCCTTCCTGTTTGCGTCAGCGATCGGGGCAGGATGTTGAAACCCGCCTACCCGCCGCGGAGGTAGAGTTGAGGTTTGGGGACCCTCAATTTCGATTTCAGCCGGTAGGGGCGGGGGCTTAAGGGGCTCCTTCTTCATACTGGTTGAGCAGCCGGCGCAAGGGCGCCGTGCGTCAGGCGATGAACTCGCTGGTCTTCACGCCCGCGACGAACGCGGTCCAGGCGGTGGTGCCGAAGGCGAGGGTCGGGCCGTGGGGGTTCTTGCTGTCACGTACGGGGACGGTGCCGGTGGTGATCGCGTGGGCGGGGGCCCATTCGATGCACTGTCCTTCGCCGCCGCTGTAGGACGACTTCTGCCAGGTGTGCTTGGGGGAGGTCATGTCTGGTGTTCCTCCGTGGCCTATACGGGTGAGTGCCGGCCATTGCTGTTCGGGGAGTGCCGGTTGAGTAGTCGGTGCAAGTTCTCCGAACCGGGACTCACCAACTGTGCTGCATGGAAACCGTGTTGGGGTAGGTCGCCTGGAGTGGAGCGACAGGCCCCGACCGGTTCACGCGCGGTCGTACGCGGGGCGCTGGACTGCCAGTGGGGGAGTCCGTCAGATGCTACGAGGCACCGGCTCCCGCCAGGGGGAACCGGTGCCTCGTGTAGTGGATCGTGTGTGGTTACGACAGGTCGAACTCGCCGTCGCGTACGCCGAGGACGAAGGCACGCCATTCGCCTTCGGTGTAGCGCAGTACGGGTCCGTCCGGGTCGGCCGCGTTGCGCATGATGACGGCGCCTGCGGGCTCTGACAGGAACGCGACCTCGACGCGGTCCGCGCCGGGGGCACTGGGCGCGCCCACCCACGTGACATTGGAGATGTCGGCCGCGTACAACTCGGCCTTCTCGTGCGCGTCACTCATCAGACGGGGAACTCGCCGGTCTTCACGCCCGCGACGAACGCGGACCAGGCGGCGGTGTCGAAGGTGAGGGCGGGCCCGTGCGGGTCCTTGCTGTCACGGACGGGGACGGTGCCGGTGGTGGTCGCGTGCGCAGGGGCCCACTCGATGCACTGTCCTTCGCCTGCGCTGTAGGACGACTTCAACCAGGTGTGCTCGGGGGTGTTCATTTCTGGTGCTCCTCCATGATCTTGCGAATGAGTGCCAGCGACTGCTGCTCGGGGAGTGCTGCCATACGTAGTCGATCAAGTGCGCCGACGGCAGAAGCCACTGCGGTTGGTGAGTCGTCTACCTGCCCGCCGTGAGTTGGCGATTCTGAGTAGACCGCATGCGGCTTGCCGTCCAACTCCACCAGCGTAAACGGTAGGTGTGAGGGGGCAGCACCCGCGTGGAAGGGCAGCACTTGCAGGGTCACGTGTGGCGACTCTGCGAGTTCGATGAGGTGGCGGAGTTGCGTGGCCATGACAGAGGCGTCTCCGACGCAGGTGCGAAGCACTGCCTCGTGCATGATCACCCACAGCAGGGGTGGATTCTCGCGGTGCAATGCCTCCTGGCGGCGCATACGGAGTTCGACGCGGGCCTTGATCTGTTCGTCGGTTTCGCGTGGAAAGTGGGCACGCATCACTGCCGTTGCGTATTCCGGGGTCTGGAGCAGCCCCATGAGGAAGGTGCACGAGTAGTCCGTGATGGCACTGGCGGACTCCTCCAGCACGATGTAGGGGACGAACCACGCGGGGTTGTCCCGCCTTGCCAGCCGATTCCGCATGCGCTGATACGTGCCGGGAGTCCCCGCCGCCTTGTCCACCGCCTCCGCGAAGGCCTCCGAGGCCAGAACCGCGCCGCATTCCACGCGGCTGACCTGGCACTGGTTGTAGTGGCACTTGGTCGCGAACTGTTCCTGCGAGAGTCCCAGTGCTTCGCGTAGTGCTCTTACTTCAGCTCCGAAGTACGCCGCCCCGTCCGGTCCCGTTGACCCCTTTCGGGGCTCGACATCGCTCATTCCGTCGCTCAACTTCCCGCTATTGCCGGCCCGTTGGCATGGCCTCTAGCGTGGAATTCTAGCCATGCGGGCGAGACTCTGTGAGGGATCGATCACAACCGGTGATCGCGTATTCGGCAGGAGTTCACGGCCATGGGACCCGGCGGAGAGCACCGCATGACCCTTCGTATCTACCGACGTCGCCCGGGCGAATCCAGCCCGCCCGACCCCGCCTCCGCGGTTGTCAGCGTGACCTCCGTCGACAGCGAGTCGTGTGGCGCCACCTTCCGTGAGGCCGCTACCGGGGCCTGGCCGCCCTGCCGCTGCCCGCAGCACCGCACCCACCCCAACGTGTCTGCTGGGGGCGCCTAATGGACGGCACCCACCGCGTCATCGTCATGGGCACCCCCCTCCGCTTCTTCCTCAGCTTCGGTGAGGGCGGGGCCTGGGCTTCCGTCACGGACGTCGAGTTTCACCAGGCTTACCAGGAGTCGATGTTCGACCCGGACGCGTTGCGCAGCAACGTCCTGTGCCCCAACCGGCGGCGGGTCGAGTACGAGACCGTCGAGGGCTGGTGCTGGTCCGACGGGCGGGCCGCGTACGGGCTGATCACCATGGACGATCGGGTGCCGCAAGCCTGCTCCGGACTGCGCGCCCTCGCCTACGGGGGTGTAGCCGCATGAAGAACGTGCATCTCGTGAGCGGTGACGAATCGCTCAACCCGCCCCGCGAGGTCTGGGTGTTCCTGCTGGTTCGCTGCCCGGTCGAGAATCCGAAGTACTTCGCGCCGCTCGGCATGTGGCCGCGCGTACTCCAGGTCGTACGCGACGGGTGGGCCTGCCCGCCCGGGGTCATCGTGCAGCCCGGGGAGGCGATCGTCGACGCCGCCCACCGCGTGGCCGACGCGCTCGGCATCAAGTTGCCCAAGGCCGCCGCCCTGCTCGCCGTCGACCAGCAACCCGCCATCGCGGGCCGGCAGGACGAGGAAATCGCCTTCGTCTTCGACGGCGGCAGCGCGGCCGAGGACGCCTTCGCCGATCTGCCCCGCGATCAGGTCGAAGTCGAGTGGTCGGCCGTGGAGAACCTGGAGCGCGTGGCCCTCGTCCACGCCCTCCGTACGCGGCTGCTCGCCGTCGAACCGCCCGTCCTGGTCGAAGGAATGCCGAGATCCAACCGCGGCCGGAACGGGTAGCCGACCGGGCGTCCGACCCACGAGGCGCGGGGCCCGGCCTCGCGCCCCACGGCGATTCGTGCCGCGTCCGTTCCACCCCGGGGCGCGACCGGCACGGGTCTTCGGCACGGCCGCCGGAACGGTCCGCTCCGGCACGTACGCCCCCCGGAGCCCCCACCGCTGCCCGCCCGGCGAGGGCTCGGCCCGGGCGGTCGCTACTCCGTGGCCGGGGTGTCGGTGCCCGGCGGGCGGCGTGTGCAGGTGCGGCAGATCCAGGCTCGGCCCAGGACGCGGACCATGCGCTCCCCGTGGTCGGGGCAGAGCGGTCGATCGGTGGCCGGGTGCCGGACGGGAAGCGGGGTCTTCAGGTAGCCGGCGAACCAGCGGCGGCCGTCGTCACTCCGCCGCATCGTCCTGGTCCGGCTGCTCGTCCTGGTCGGCCGCGGTGATGATCTCCTCGTTGAGCAGGTCGTAGCCATTGATGTGTGGTTCGTCTTCGGCGGGCATGGCCGCATGGTCCGGCGCGCCGAAGGCCCGGGCAAGCGCGGCACGGGGGCGCGTTGGGGCATGGGTGCGTACGGGGCCGGCGCCTCGTACCCCGAGTGGCCCCGCACGGCCTTCCGCTGCTCGGGCGGGATCGCTCCTCGGAGCCAAGGGTGGAACGCGCCGTTCGGGGGGTTTTCCCCACCTCGTACCGGCCGCTGGCCCGATCATGGAGGGGCCGACTGACCGGATGGATCAGTTCCTCTTGATCGCGGAGGCTGAGCGGGTCGCACCCGATCGACCGAACGGAGACCCCGTGTTCAGCTCGAAGTCCGCACGCCGCACGGCAGCACGCACCGCCGCCGTGGCCCTCGCCGGAGCCGCCTGTGCCGCCCTGCTGGCCGGCAGCGCCGAAGCCGTCGTCAACGGGAAGGACTCCACGCAGCGCTACCCGTTCATGGTGTCGATCCCGGTGACGGGAGTGGACGACCCCACCTTCAAGGGCTACTGCGGCGGGTCGCTGATCGACGCGCAGTGGGTGCTGACCGCGGCCCACTGCGTGGACCCGAGACTCGTCACCGTGGACGGCACCGTCCGGGTCGGCAGCGAGTGGAAGGAGAGGGAGGGCACCGTCCGCTCCGTCGCGAAGACGGTGACCCACCCGGGCTACGTCAACGGCGACGGCACCGCCGCCAACCGCAACGACGTCGCCCTGATCCGGCTGGACCGGCCCGTCGCCGAGAAGCCCGTCCGCATCGCCCACGCGCCGGGGCGGCCCGGCGCCCCGACCCGCATCATGGGCTTCGGCACCGTCGTCGACACCCCCGTGCACGACCAGTGGGTCTTCCCCGACCGGCTCCAGGAACTCAACACCCGCCGGGGCGCCGCCTCCGAGTGCGCGCCGGGCTGGGCGGACCGCACCCGGCTCTGCACGATCAGCCAGGTGCCGCGCGCCATGGCGTGCAACGGCGACTCCGGCGGACCCCAGGTCCAGCGCGACCACCGGGGACGCTGGGAACTCATCGGCGTCACCTCGGGCCCCGGCGCCCCGGGCAAGCTCTGTAGCGAAGGCCCGGGGCTCTACTCCAGCGCGCCCGCCTATGCGGGGTGGATGCGCAAGGCGATCGGCCACGGCGGCTGATCCGGGACGCCGCCGACCGCGCGACGGTGCCCGCCGCCCGCCCCGCCGTACGCGGTGGGAGCGAGAGGGGGAACGGCAGGGATCGCGCGGATGTGAGCAACGCCCCGCCGAGCGTGGCGAGTTGAGGGTCGGCGGACCGCTGGGGGACGGCCACCGTGCGGGGCGGGCGCAGGGGACGGGGACTGCCCGTAACGGCGGTGCCAGCGGGCCGCTGACTGGCAGACTCTGAGTCGTCCACGACTCGGGAGGGGACCTGATGCGGCGTACGGAAGTGGCTCGGCAACTTGGCGGATTCGCCCGCGAACACCGCACCGACAACGGCAGACGGCTGCGCCAGGCCGGCGTCATGCTGGTCGCGGGCGCCGTGGGCACGGCCTTCGGGATACCCGTGGCCGTCGCCTCCATCGGCACCACCGACGGCGCACCCGGACTGGCGGGCCTGTTGCTCGGGGCCGGGCTGGCGGGGCTCGGATTGGGAATCTGGCGGCTGATGCAGGCGCTCCGTACCCGGGAACAGAGCTTCGACGTCCACGAGCGCGGGCTGACCCACCGGGTCGCCGGCACCGCCACCCTCATTCCCTGGACGGACATCGAGCGGGTGAGCGGCAAGAGCGGCGACGGGCGGCCCCTGGCCGCGGCCCGGGGCATGGGCTTCACCTTTGACATCCACCTCGGCAGCGGCGGCAAGATCCGCGTCGACACGTTCACCGCGGACGCCGGCGAACTGGCCCAGGTCATTCACCGTGCGGTGAGCCTCGGACAGTTCCCGCAGGGCCGCGGCCGACGGCCGTGATGGCCGTGACCGCGGGCGTGTCGACAGTCGTGACGACGGGGCCGTTGCTACCGGCGGTCGAACGCCGTCGGTAGCCCGGCCGTGGCCGATTCGCCCGTGGCGGAACCGGCCGTACCCGCCCCGCCCGTAGCGGACCTGCTCGTACCGGAACCGTCCGCGGGAGATCCGCCCGTACCAGATCCGCCGGCCCCGTGGCCGCCGCCCGGCTCACACCAGGCTGTCCCGCCACGCCTGGTGCAGATCCGCGAAGCGGCCCTGGCCGGCGATGAGTTCGGCCGGCGGGCCGTCCTCGATGATGCGGCCTTCGGCCATCACCAGCACCCGGTCGGCGATCTCCACCGTGGACAGCCGGTGCGCGATGACGACGGCCGTGCGGCCGTGCAGCACCGTGGCCATCGCCCGCTGCACCGCCCGCTCGCCGGGGACGTCCAGGGACGAGGTCGCCTCGTCCAATATGAGCACCCCGGGGTCGGCCAGCAGCGCCCGGGCGAAGGCGACGAGTTGGCGCTGACCGGCGGATATTCGCCCGCCGCGCTTACGCACGTCCGTGTCGTACCCGTCCGGCAGCGCCGTGATGAAGTCGTGCGCGCCGATCGCCTTCGCGGCCTGCTCGATCTCCTCGCGGGTGGCGTCCGGCCGGCCGATGGCGATGTTGTCGGCCACCGTGCCGGAGAACAGGAACGCCTCCTGCGTCACCATCACCACGCCCCGGCGCAGCTCGGGCGTGGCGAGTTCGCGCAGGTCCACGCCGTCCAGCAGCACCCGCCCGTTGGCGGGCTCGCCCTCCGCGACCTGCGGCGGGTCGTAGAACCTGGCCAGCAGCTTGGCCAGCGTCGACTTGCCGGCGCCGGTCGAACCCACCACGGCCACCGTCTGCCCGGCGGGCAGCGTCAGGTCGAAGCGCGGCAGCACCTCCCCGCCGGTGCGGTACGCGAAGCGCACCCCGTCGAAGACGACCTCCCGGCCCGGTTGCCCGGCCGGGCGCTCCGGCAGCGGCCTGGGCTGCGTGGCCTCCGGCACCGAGGGGCGCTGCGCCAGCAGCCCGGCGATCTTCTCCAGCGAGGCCGCCGCCGACTGGTAGGCGTTGAGGAACATGCCGAGCCGGTCGATCGGGTCGTACAGCCGGCGCAGGTACAGCGCCGCAGCCGCCAGCACGCCGAGCTCCAGATCGTCGGAGGCGACCCGGTACGCGCCCCACATGACGATCGCGGCCACCGCGAAGTTCGCCACCAGCCGCGAACCGACCACATAGCGGGCCATCTCCAACATGGCCGTGCCGTTGATCCGCTCGTGCTGGTGGTTGAGCTTGCCGAAGTCGCGGTCGTTGGTCTGCTCGCGGCGGAACGCCTGCACCGGGCGGATGCCGTTCATCGTCTCGGTGAACTTGACGATGAACGCCGCCGTCGCCGTCGAACGCTGCGCGTACACCCGCGCCGAGCGCCGCTGGAAGGACCGCACCATCAGGAACAGCGGGCCGAAGGAGGCGATGGCCGCCACGCCGAGACCCACGTCCAAGTACAGCAGCAGTACGGAGATGTAGAAGACCGACAGACAGACGCCGAGCAGCTCCTCAAGGCCCTCGGTGAGCAGTTCGCGCAGCGACTCCACGTCGGAGGTGGCGCGCGAGATCAACCGGCCCGAGGTGTACCGCTCGTGGAAGTCCACGCTCAGCGCCTGCCCGTGCCGGAATATTCGGCCGCGCAGATCGAGCAGCACGCCCTGGCTCACGAAGGCGGAGACCCGGATGAACGCGTACTGCAACCCGCCGGCCAGCAGCGCACTGCCCAGGTACGCCACGGCCACCAGCGTCAGCGGCCCGTAGTCGTCCGAGCGGAACGCCGGCACCGCCGTGTCGATCGCGTACGCCACGAGGAGCGGGCCCGCCTGCACCGTGGCCTGCTGGAGCAGGATCAGCACGGTCGCCAGCCACACCGGCCGGCGCAGCGGCGAGAGCAGCGAGCCGAGCAGGCGGCGGGAGGCGCCGGGCGGCGCGGGCAGGTCGTCCCGGTCGAAGGGGTCACCGGCCTTCGGCGCGGTCGCGCCCCCTTGGTCGCCGGGATCGCTGCTACTGCCGTCGCTGTCGCCGCTGCCGCCGACGCTGGGGTCGGCCGTCGCGCCGGGCGCGGCGGTGTGCTCCCGCGGGGGCGCGCCCGCGGGGCCGCCGGTGGGCTGACTTCCGGTGGGCTGACCCCCGGTGGGCTGACCCCCGGTGGGTTGGTCGTCGGCGGCGGGCCCGGCGGAGACGCGGGTGGTGATGATTGGTCGCTCCCCTCGCCGGCCATCAGCGTCGCGGACTCGGGGTTGGTGCGCAGCAGTTCGTGGTGGGTGCCGACGGCGCTGATCCGGCCGTCGGCCAGCAGCGCCACCCGGGCGGCGAGCTGCACCGTGGACGGGCGGTGCGCCACGACCAGGGCGGTCGTATTGCCGAGCACCTGCCGCAGCGCCGCCTCCACCAGGGCCTCGGTGTGCACGTCGAGCGCGGAGAGCGGGTCGTCCAGGATCAGGAAGCGCGGGCTGCCGACCACGGCGCGGGCCAGCGCGAGCCGCTGCCGCTGCCCGCCGGACAGGCTCAGCCCCTGCTCGCCGACCTGGGTGTCGGTGCCCTGCGGGAGGGCGGTGACGAATCCGGCCTGCGCTATCTCCAGCGCCCGCGCCAACTCCTGCGGGCCGGCGTCCGCCCCGCCCATCAGCACGTTCTCGCCGGCCGTCGCGGAGAACAGGGTCGGCTCCTCGAAGGCGACCGCCACCAGCCCCCGCAGGTCGTGCCGGGACAGCGTGGTGATGTCGACGCCGTCCACGGTGATCCGGCCGCCGGTGTGCTCAAGCAGCCGGGGCACCAGCGCGGTCAGCGTCGTCTTGCCGCTGCCGGTCGCGCCCACCAGCGCCATCGTCTCGCCGGACCGGATGTGCAGGTCAACGCCGTGCAACAGGGGCGGGGAGTCGGCGGGCGCGTCCGCGTACCGGAACGAGACGCCCGCGAACCGCAGCCCGTCGGCCTCGGCCGCTGCCGCAGCCGGTGCCTCGGTAGATGCCTGTGCCGGTGCTTCGGCCGATGTCCGGGGCTGGGCCGGGATCGGTTCGGCGGGCGCGGCGTCCGGAGGCCGGCGCCCGGACGCACCGCCCGGTGGCGCCGCCCCCTTCGTCAGCCCCACCGGCGGCTCGGCCGTGGCACCGGCGGCCGAACCGGGCGCGGCGCCGGCATCGATGTCGGCCGCGGTCCCGATGCCCGCGCCGGTCGTCGCACCCCCGCCGGTCTTCGTCCGCACACCAGCCTTGGTGTCTCCGTCGGCCTCGGTGTCCGCACCGGTCACCGCGCCCCCACCGGGTGCGTCCGCCTCCGGGGCGTCCATCACCTCGAAGTAGCGGTCGGTCGCGGTCGCCGTCTCGTTGCTCATCGCGAGCAGGAAGCCGATCGACTCCACGGGCCAGCGCAGCGCCAGCGCCGTCGACAAGAACGCCACCAGCGTGCCCGCCGACAAGTCACCGTCGGCGACCTGCACCGTGCCGAGCACCAGGGCCGCGCCCAGCGCCAACTCGGGCAGCGTCATGATCAACGCCCAGAGGGTGGCCAGCAGGCCGCCCTTGCGCAACTCCGTGGCCCGCAGCCGCATCGCCAGCGCCCGGAAGGACTGGTTCTGTCCCCGGTGCTGGCCGAACCCCTTGACGATGCGGATGCCGAGGACGCTCTCCTCCACCACCGTGGTCAGATCGCCGATCTGGTCCTGCGCGGTGCGCGCGACCAGCGAATACCGCTGCTCGAAGTACGAACAGAGGATCACCATCGGTATCGCCGGGGCCAGCAACACCAGGCCGAGCGTCCAGTCCTGGGCCAGCAAAATGCCGAACCCGACCAGGATCGTGGCCCCGTTGACCACCAGGAAGGTGAGCGGGAAGGCGAGGAACATCCGCACCAGTTGCAGATCGGTCGTGGCGCGCGAGAGGAGTTGGCCCGATGGCCAGCGGTCGTGGAAGGAGACCGGCAGCCGCTGGAGGTGGCGGTACAGATCGGCCCGCATCGCCGCTTCGACGGAGGCCAGCGGTCTGGCCACCAGCCAGCGCCGCACGCCGAACAGCCCGGCCTCGGCCACACCGATCGCCAGCAGCAGCCCGCCGCCGATCCACGCCCCGGACGGGTCGCGGTCGGCCACCGGGCCGTCCACCATCCACTTCAGCGCGATCGGGATCACCAGGCTCATACAGGAGGCGATGATCGCCACGAACGCAGCGGTGATCAGCCGGGCGCGGACCGGCCGCACATACGGCCACAGCCGCAGCAGCGAGCGCACGGTGGACCGCTCCCGCACCGGCCCCGCACGCTCGGGAGCCGCTGCTGAACTGGGCGTCTCCCGCTCCATCGTCGTCGCTTCACTCGTCACAGACATCAGGAGTGAGACTACGGTGAGGCACTGACATTGCTCACTGGGTTTTTTGGCCTAGGACCCGCGTCCGGTTTCCGCACCACCCATCTGACCAGCAGCGACGCCAGCCCCATGGGCCTCGCGCGCCCCTGGCCCGTCCGCAGCCGGGCCCGACCCCGCGGACCGCACCCCGATGCGTACGGAAACGGAGCGTGACCGTACGGCGGGCGGCGGGTGAGGCGGACACGTCAGGCAGCCATCCGCCCGGGCCCGTGCACCGTGAGCCGGACGCCCTGAGCCGGACGCCGTGAGCCGGACGCCGTGAGCCGGACGCCGTGAGCGGGACGCCGTGAGTCGCGCACCGTAAGCCGTGCACTGCGTAGCGCCCACCGCGCACCGTGGGCCACCCACCGCCCGCGCACCGAGCGCAGCGCACTGCGCACCGTGGGCCGCGGGTGCCGCCGCGGCTGCCCCGCCGCCGGGCGGCTGCCCGACCGCTGCCCCGCCACCGGCAGCCGACTGCCCCACCACCGCCACACGACTGCCCGACCGCCGCCGGGCCGCTGCCTCGGGACCGGTCCGCTCCTGCCCTGTCACCCTTCTGACTTGGAACGGAACGGTGACATTCGCGGGCAAGCCACTTTCCATACGTTGTGGTTATCTATCGCCATGCGAGCAGGTGTTCGCGTAACGGGGGAGCCGCGGGGGCGCGGCCGTTCGAGGGGAGACGACTGTGGGGAACGGGCGGGTGCAGGCTGACATACCCGAAATACCGGTGATGTCGGGGGTGTCGGAGGGTTCTCCGGCGCGCCGGGAACGGCCCGCGGGGCGGTCCCGCCGTGGCCGCCGTGGGCTGGTCGCCCTACTGCTGGGCACGACGATGCTGGTCGTCTCCGCCTGCGGCGGGGACGGCGACGGGGGCGACGGCGACAAGGGCAAGGGCAAGACCGTCGACAACAAGGCGTCCGAGGCCGTGGTCTCGATCGCGCCCAGGGACGGCGCCACGGGCGTCAACACCAGCGGCGCGCTGAAGGTCACCGCCGACAAGGGCAAGCTCAGTTCGGTCAAGGTGGCCGACGGCAAGGGCAACCTCATCGAGGGCGAGATCGCCAAGGACGGGGCCACTTGGCGCCCGACCGGCCACCTGGGCGCCTCCACCAAGTACACGGTGGACGCCGTCGCCAAGGACACCGAGGGCCGCGAGTCCGCCAAGCACGCCGCGTTCACCACGCTCGTCCCCAAGGACACCTTCGTCGGCCACTTCACCCCGGAGAACGGCGACACGGTCGGCGTCGGCATGCCCGTGTCGATCAACTTCAGCCGCCCGATCAGCAACCGGGACGCCGTCGAGCGCGCCGTCAAGGTCACCGCCAGCCCGCAGGTGCCGGTGGAGGGCCACTGGTTCGGCAACCAGCGGCTCGACTTCCGGCCCGAGAAGTACTGGGCCGCCGGCACCAAGGTCACCCTCGACCTGCGGCTCAGCGGCGTCGAGGGCGTACCGGGGGTGTACGGCACGCAGGCCAAGAAGGTGACGTTCACGGTCGGCCGCAGCCAGGTGAGCACCGTCGACGCCAAGGCCAAGACGATGACGGTGGAGCGCGACGGGAGGGTCATCAAGACCATCCCGATCACCGCCGGCGCCCCGGGCACCGAGACGTACAACGGCACCATGGTCATCAGCGAGAAGCACGCCGTGACGCGGATGAACGGCGCCACCGTCGGCTTCGGCGGCGAGTACGACATCAAGGACGTGCCGCACGCGATGCGGCTCTCCACCTCGGGCACCTTCATCCACGGCAACTACTGGTCGGGCCAGTCGACCTTCGGCGCGACCAACGCCAGCCACGGCTGCGTGGGCCTCTTCGACCAGCGCGGCGGCGGCGACCCGTCCACGCCGGGCTCCTGGTTCTTCAGCAACTCGCAGATCGGCGACGTGGTCGTGGTCAAGAACTCGGACGACGAGACGATCAAGCCCGACAACGGTCTCAACGGCTGGAACATGTCCTGGTCGGAGTGGACCGCCAAGCAGTGAGCACGACGGCCCGCAGCCGTGGGCCGGTAGTCGCGGGGGCCCCGGGCGCGGGGCCCCCCCCCCGGCCCGGCCCCCCGGGGGGGGCCGCCCCCCCCGCCCGGGGGGGGCGGGGCGGGGGGGGCGCCCCCGGGGGGGGCCCGGGGGGCG
>NZ_JBEHZD010000770.1:0-2930 GCF_040240285.1 Streptomyces sp. HSW2009
GTGCGGGGGGGGGGCGCTGTGTTTTTAACACCCCCCCGCGCCCCGGGGGGGGGGGGGGGGCGGGGGCCGAGGTGGGGCCCGGGCCCCGCGCCGCCCCCCCGGCCGGCCGCGGCCCGGGCCGCGAGCCCGCTCCTGGCCACCGCGGCGGCCAGGACGAAGGCGCAGATCAGCAGCCAGACGGTGGCGTCGCCCAGGGTGGCGAACAGGGTCTCGCTGCTGATCACGCCGGTCACCGTGAGGACCAGCCCGGCGCCGAGCGCGATGTACGTGTCGTCGACCGGGGTGGCGATCCAGGCGCAGGTGGCCAGCGCGAAGACGGCCAGCGTGAGGCGGGCGTCGCCGCCGAGCCCCGGCACGTTGCCCGGCACGGCCAGCACGGCACAGGCGCTCAACGCGGCACACCAGCCGATGGCCTGACGGAGGGAGAGGGTCACCCCGGCAGTCTTCGCACCCTCGGTGAGCTGCTGATGAGCGGACGATGAGGGGAATTTCATCCGGGGTGGGTGGGGGCCCGGGGCCGGGGGGCCAAGCTGGTCGGGCCCCGGGCCCAGCGTGCGGACGCCCAGCGTGCGGGCGCCCACCGTTACGGCAGCCGGTACCCCATGCCCCGTACCGTCTCCCCCCGGGCCGCGCCCAGCTTCTTGCGCAGGGCGCGGACGTAGACGTCCACGATGTTGGAGCCGGGGTCGAAGTCGTAGCCCCAGACGTGGGAGAGGATCTGTTCGCGGGAGAGCACCTGGCCCGGGTGGCGGAGGAAGAGTTCGAGCAGGACGAACTCGCGGGCCGTCAGCTCCACGGTCCGGGTGCCGGACCTGGCCCGCCGGGTGCGCAGGTCGAGGGTGAGGTCGCCGCTGCGCAGGGCCGTCACCTCCGGGGCGCGGGCCGCCGTGCGCAGTCGCAGCCGCACCCGGGCCAGCAGCTCCTCGAAGCGGAACGGCTTGGTCATCCAGTCGTCCGCGCCGCCTTCGAGGCCGGCCACGGTGTCCCGTACGGAGTCGCGGGCGGTCAGCACGATCACCGGCGTGGTGACCCGGTCCTCGCGCAGCCCGCGCAGGACCGTGAAGCCGTCCTGGCCCGGCAGCCCGATGTCCAGGATGATCAGGTCGAAGTCGCCGGTGCGGGCGTAGTCGGCCGCGGTGTCGCCGTCGGCGGCGATGGTCGTCGTGAAGCCGCCCGCGCGCAGGCCCTTGTCGACGAAGGCGGCGATGCGCTCCTCGTCCTCGGCGATGAGGATGCGGTTCATCGTGCGGGGTCCTCCAGAACCAGGGTGAAGGTGGCGCCGGGGCCGTCGCCCGGCGCGGGGGGGTACGCGGCGCCCGGGGCGCCACCGGGCGTCAGGGGGCCGTCGATGGGCACGGTGCCGCCGGTCGCCGGGGTGCCGCCGGGCGTCAGCGCGCCGTCGCCCGGCTGGGCGCCGGTGCCCGGGTGAGGGGCGCCGGAGCACAGGTCGACCCGGCCGCGGTGGCCCTCGGCGATGGCCCGCACGATCGACAGGCCGAGCCCGGCGCCGCCGCCGTGGCTGTCGGTCGCGGCGCCCGGGCCGCGCGCCCCCCCCCGTGCGGGGCCCCGCCGGGACCGGTGGCAGGCCCACACGCGGGGCTCGGGCCGCCCGCCGGGCCCCCGGGGCGCCCCCGACCCCGCCCCGCCGGTCGCGGTGCGCCGGGAGCCGATGCGGATGCGCTGGCCGACGGCGGTGTGCTGCACCGCGTTCTGGGCGAGCTGCACCATCGCCTGCGTGATGCGCTGCGCGTCGAGCACCGCCTCGCCGTCCGCGACCTCGGCCAGCTCCCAGCGGCGCGGGCCGAGCGTGCGGGCCTTCACGAAGACGTCGGCGGTCAGCTCGGCCAACTGGACCGGGGCCGGGCTGATGAAGTCGGGCCGCTCCGCCTTGGCGAGCAGCAGCAGGTCCTCGACGATGCGGCTCATCCGGTCGAGCTCGTCGGTGACCAGCCGCACCGTCTCTTCGCGCTCGGCCGCCCCGTCCGGGCCGGTGTTCATGAGCTCCAGATGGCCGCGGACGATGGTGATGGGCGTCCGCAGCTCGTGCCCGGCGTCGTCGACGAACTGGCGCTGGGCGCCGAACGCCCGCTCCAGCCGGTCCAGCATCGCGTTGAACGTCTCGGCCAGCGCCGCGATGTCGTCGCGCCCCCGCACCGGGATGCGCCGCGTCAGGTCCTGCTCGGTGAGTTGCGCTGCGGTCGCGCGCACCAGCCGTACCGGGGCCAGGATGCGACCGGCCACCACCCAGCCGATGCCGCAGGTCATCAGCAGCGCGACGGCGGAGATGGCGAGCAGCGTACGGAACACGTCGGTGGCCCTGGCCCGCTCGCGGTCGGCGTGGAAGGCGACCACGAACACGCCGTCCGGGGCGTCGCCGCCCGGGTCGATGGCCACCTTCGCCCAGCGCACCTCGCCCTCGGGCCGCTCCAGCGTCCCGGTGGAGCGCCGGTCGCGGGCGATCGCGGCGAGCCCCCGCTCGTCCCGGTAGAGCGGCAGTCGGACCGGGACGGCCCGGTTCTGCCGGACCATCGACGGCGGTCGCGCGTCGTGCACGAGGCCGATCAGCTCCTCGTACGGATCGGCGTACTGCCGCTCAAGGAAGACCTTCAGCAGTCGGCGCGGCTCGGTGAACGGGGCGCCGGTCCGCGGGTCCCGTCCGCGCTCGACGAAGTGGGCGAACTCGCCGGCCTCCTGGGCGAGGAGCGCCGCGGTGCGCTGGTCGACGTCGCGCAGCAGGATCGAACGGGTGGTGGTGGCCACGGCGGTCAGCGCGACGGTCATCACCAGCAGCAGCCACAGCAGGATGCGCACCCGGGCGGTCACCCGGCGGCCGGGGGCGGGGCGGGGGGGGGCGGGGCGGGGGGGGGGGGCGCGGCGCGGCGGGGGCCCGGGGGCGGGGGGGGGCCGCCCCCCGGGCGCGGGGGCGCGGG
>NZ_JBEHZD010000771.1:0-2919 GCF_040240285.1 Streptomyces sp. HSW2009
CCCGCGGGCGCGCGCCCGCTGCCCCCCCGGGGGGGGGCGGCGGGGGTGTCCGACCCCCCGCGGCAACCGCCCGCCGGCGCCGTCGGGCCCTCCGCGCCCCCGGGGGCGCCCCGGGGGCGGGCCGGCCGCGCCCGCCTGGCCGCCGCTACCCGTGGTGGGCGGCTGGTCGCCGTCCGCGGCCGGGGCCGCGTCCGGTGTCGGCTCGTACTGCCTGGCGAGGAGTTCGGCGGCTTCCAGCGCCCGGTCGTGCAGGGCGCTCTCGCCGGTGGAGCGGGCCAGCGCGTCCAGTGCGAGGCCGACGCCGGCGACGCCGCCGTACAGGTCGGGCACCAGGCGTTGCCAGTTCTCGTCCAGGACGCGGCCGGCGAGTTCGACCGCGCGGTCGCGGTGCCCGAGCCGGTCCAGGACGTACGCGACGCCCATCAGCCCGTCGTAGAAGCCGAGCGGGGTGCCCGGCGGGGGCGGGTCGGTGTGGGTGAGCAGCCACTGTTCGCCGTCGGGGTAGCGGGCGGCGCCCACCTGGTCCATGGCGTAGAGCACACCGGCCGCGCCGTGCGCGACGCCGAGTCCGCCGCCGTCGCCGAACTGTGCGACGTCGCCGGGGAAGAGCCGGTCGGCCCGGTCGGGGCTGGCCGAGGCGAGCATCGCGGCCACGATCGAGTCCCGGCTGCGCGGCCAGTCGGCCGGCTCGACCGGCAGGTATCCGCGGCGCTCCGGGCCAGGGGCCGCGGGCGCGTTCGTGGTCGGCACGGCGTCGCCCCGTACGGCGGTTTCGCCCTGTACGGCGGCGTCGTCTCGTACGGCGGTTTCGCCCCGTACGACGGTGAGCCGTACGGCGTCGGGAGGCGCGGCGTCGGAAGCCGCCTCGGCCGCTGCTCCCGCGGAAGGTGCCGCCTCGGCGTCGGTGCCCCCGATCACCGCGACCGCTTCCGCGAGGAAGGCGGCCGGGACCGGGAACCGGTCGGCGATGACCTCGGCCAGGTGCGCCGCCTTGCCACGGTCCATGACGAACAGTGTGGTCATCGGCACGAAGAGGGCCAGCCGCAGACAGGCGAGCGCGTAGTGGTCGACGGCGAAGCCGCGGCGGTCGGTCGGGGCCATGAAGCCGGGGTGGGCCAGCGACTGGCGCCGTCCCTCGTCGATGTGGGCGGCGGCCTCGAAGTCGATGAGCCGCACCGTCTCGTCGTCGGGCGCGACCATGATGTTGAACATGTGCAGGTCGTTGAAGACCACGCCCCGGCCGTGCACGGCGGCCACGGCCGTCTCCACCGCGCCGTGCACCCGCAGCGCCCAGGCCGTGTAGTCGGCGACGGCCGCCGGGTCGGGGTCGACCGCGAGCAGCGGGTGGCGCTGGGCGAAGAAGGAGTTCAGCGGCCGGCCCGGCACGAAGTCCATGACCAGGAAGCGGTGGTCGCCGAGTTCGAACCAGTCCCGCACGCCGGGCGCCACGCCGAGGCCGGTCAGCCGCTCCAGGGCGGTCCTCTCGCGTTCGAGCCGCAGCACGGCGTCCGCCCCGTCGGCGGCGAGCCCCGCGAAGGGCCTGGCCTCCTTGAGCACGACCTGCTCACCGGTGCGGGTGTCGGTCCCCGCGTACACCCCGCCGCCGTTGGAGAAGTGCAGCGCCCGTTCGATGCGGTACGGCAGGTCGGACGTGGTCGTCGCGTTGCGCGCCGCGAGGTGCGGGGCGAGGAACTCCGGCAGCCGCACCCACGGCGGGGTGTGGAAGGCGGGGTCGCGGCGGTCCGGCACCAACTGCCCCGTCGTGGGGTCCTCGATGGCCGGCACCAGCGCGCCCGCGTCGTCCACGCAGTACCGCGGGGCGAAGCCGCCGTACCGCACGTACAGCGGGCCCTCTCCCCAGCGCAGGTCGCTGAGGACGTACGGGCCGGGCTCGCCCTCCAGGAGTTCGCCCAACGCGGTGAGGGTGGTGTGCAGTTCGGCCTCGTCGAGCGGGTAGAGGGTGAAGAACTTCCCGCTGGAGCCGCGGCCGGCGTACTTGGAGTTCCGCAGGTGGAGTGCGCTCGGCCCGGGAATCAGCTTGAACGGCAACTCCTTGGCCACGCAGTAGTCCCAGACCTTGGCCGCGGTCTTGTCCGCGTTGTCCAGACAGGCCGAGACGTGGATCTTCCACCCCTGCAAGGGCCGTTCGACGCGCGGCGCTCCGGCCCCGTCCACCGGGTGGTAGTGCAGCCAGTCGCCGACGAGCTGCCGCCGCCAGCCCTCGGGGGCGGGGCGCTGCGCGGCCTCGAAGAGGGAACCGCGCGCGGGGCGCGGCGCGCGCAGGGCGCCATCGGTGCCGGCTTCGGCTCCCGATTCAGCTCCTGCTGCGGCTCCGGTGCCGGCTTCCATCGCGGCGTCCGGCGCCGTCGGCAGCGCTTCCGGCTGTCCGTCGGCCGGCTGCGCTTCGGGGGTTTGCTCCTGCGCACGGGTGAAGCGATCCGGGGTCTCGTAGAAGAACCTGTCGGCCAGGCAATAGACCTCGTATCGCTTGTCCATAGCGCTCCCTCTCTGCGGCGATGACTTGAGCGTCGCACCCACCCCGGGGCTGCGGACAGTCGCATTCGTCACGAGAGGGCCATGCGGAACGCATGAGTAACTTAGCGACGCGGGTGGGGAATCGCCGTACGGAAGCGGTACGGGGCGGCGCCTGCGGCGCGGTGGGGCGGGGCGCCTTCGGCGCGGTGTCGGGCGGAGCTTCGGCGTCGCGACCGGGGGTGCGGATGCCGGCCCCGGCGCGGCGGCGGGCGAAGCTTTCAGCGGGGCGGCGGGCGGCGGCAAAGCCCGTTTGCGGGTGCCCATTTGGCGCGGTGCCGATGGGGCACGGGTGTCGACTGGGCACGGGTGTCGACTTGACGCAGTACCGGTGGGGCGCGGGGCCCCCGGGGGGGGGGGGGGGGGGGCGCCGGGGGGCCCCCCCCC
>NZ_JBEHZD010000772.1:0-2916 GCF_040240285.1 Streptomyces sp. HSW2009
GGATGGCGGGGCGTGTGCTGGGGGGTGGTTCACCCTGCCGACCTGCCCCGGCCCCGTCGCGTGCGGCCCCCCCCCCCGGGGCGCCCGGGGTGGGGGGGGGGCCGCGGAGCCGGGGGCGCCAGCGAGCGTCGGCAGAGCAGGTCAGTTGGCCAGTCGACCAGCCGGCAGATCAGCAGGTCGGCCAATCAGTAGGCCGGCAGGTCGGCAGGTGTCAGCGTGTCAGTGGCGGCGGGCCGGGGGCGGCCGTGCGGCGCGTGGCGCGGTGGTGGCCGCGGAACGGGCGGTGCCCCGGGGGCGCGCACCGGTGCGGCGCCGCCGCGTCGGCCCGGCGGCGCACCTGCTCGGGTTCGACGGTCCACTCGACGCCGCCCCGCTCGGGCCGGATGAACACCAGGAACGTCGTACGCCGCGTCGTCGGCGAGGTGTACGGGCCGGCGTCGGTCAGCACCCCGGTGCGGCCGGTGGTCAGGTCCTCCACGGCATCGCCGATCGCGGCAATGGCCTCGTCCTCGGTCATGCGCCGCACCGGCCGTCCGTCGACGCGGGCCGGGCGGCGGGCCGGACGCCGTGCCACGGGGCGGCGGCCCCCCGGGGGCGCCCCGCGCCGGCGCGGGCGGGCGGCCCGCCCCCCGGGGCGGCGGCCCCGTCCCGTGCGGCGGCCGGCTTCCCCATGGAGGTCATCGGTGCGTACCCCTTCCCAACCCAAGGCTCACGGCGGACCGACACGCACGTGCGCGCCCGCGCGAAGACCAGCCCAGGGTGGGGCACCCGGCACCGCGGTGCGGGGACGACGGCCGGCACGGCGCGTCGGGTAGGAAATCAGCCTGTACCACCGTGCACGGCGGCCGGGGCCCGCGCCGTGCCGCCGTGCCGCTCGGGTGCCTCGCCCCGGCCCGCGCAGGGGGCGATGTGCAGGGTGATGTCACCGGTCGGCAGCGCCTCCACGCGGACCTGGGTGAGGTCGCGCACGTGGGCGGTCGGCTCGTGGGCCGCCGCGCGCGGGCCCACGCCGATGACGCGCATCCCGGCGGAGCGGGCCGCGGCGATGCCCACCTCGGAGTCCTCGAAGGCGACGCAGTCGGCGGGCGCGAAGCCGAGTTCGGCGGCGCCCTTGAGGAAGCCCTCGGGGTCCGGCTTGCTGGCGCTCACGTTCTCGGCGGTGATCCGGGCCCGCGGCATCGGCAGCCGCGCGGCGTCCATCCGGGCCTTGGACAGGCCGCGGTCGGCCGAGGTCACCAGCGCGTGCGGGAGGTCGGCCAGCGCGGCCATGAACTCCGGCGCGCCCTGCACCGGCACCACGCCCGCCACGTCCGAGGTCTCCCATTCGAGCATCCGCGCGTTGTCGACCAGGTTCTCGGCGACCGGCCGGTCGGGGAGGAGCACGGCCATGGTGGCGTGGCCCTGCCGCCCGTGCACGATCTTGATCACGCTGTCGCCGTCGAGCCCGTTCTCATCGGCCCAGCGCCGCCAACAGCGCTCCACGACGGCGTCGGAATTGACGAGCGTCCCGTCCATGTCGAGGAGCAGCGCCTTGACGGCGGTGAGGGTCTGGGACGTGCTCGTGGGAGCCATGGGGCACTCCTGGGCTCGGCGGGGCGCGGCGGTGCGCGGAGGCAAGCGGTTCCGCCCCCGGTCAGGGATGCGGGCGGAACCACTTTGTTCCTCAAACATACAAAGAGACGCCGCCAGACGCCAGCGCCCCCCGTACCAGCGCCGGTGAACAGCTCATAGCAGGCGCGTGACGCGGGAGCGCCGCATCCCGGCGGAAGCCGGTGGCCGCGCCCCGGAGCGCACCGGGCCCGCACCGGAGGGCGGGCGGGGCCGGTACGCCGGGTTGGCCGGGAGCGCCGGCCGCGGCGAGTTGGCCGTGCTGGACGAGGCGGGCGCGCTGGAGGGGACCGGCCGACGGGTGGCCGGGCTGGGTCGGGAGCGCCGGGAGCGCTGGACGGGGCGCCGGGTTGGTGGATGGACCGGCCGGTGGGGCGGGCCGGTGACCGGCCGTGACGCGCGTACGCGTGGGTGCGCGGAGGTGCGGGCGCGCGGAGGTGCGCCCGACGTCCTGGCGTCCCGACCTCCCGACTCCCCGGACCTTCGCGCGCGCGGGGGCGCGCGAAAGTGCGGGCGCGCGGGATGCGCGGGGGTGCCGCCAGGTCGTCGCGTCAGGGCTTGTCCGTACGGGCTTCCAGATAGCTGCGGGTGTGCGGGCCGTAGACGCCCTCGGGGTCGCCGGTGAGGTGGTGGCGGCGCTGGTAGGCGCCGACCGCGTTGGCGACGCCCGTGTCGTAGTCGCCGTCCGCCGAGCCCCCGTACGTCCACGTCTGGCGCAGCCGGTCCTGGAGTTCGGCGACCTCGGGGCCGCTGTCGCCCTGGCGGAGCACGGGCGGGCCGGTCGGGCGCGGCGGGTCGTCGGTCGGGTCCGGCGGGGGCGGTGCGGAGGTGGGGCGGTCGTCGGGCTCGTCGGTCGGCTCGGGGGCCGCGTCGGACGACTGCGCCGCGGTGGGCGAAGGGGAGGCGCTGGGCTCTTCGCTGCTCGGGCTCGACGACGCCGAAGGGGACGCGCTCGCGCCCCCGGACGGCGATGTGGAGGGCGAGGCCGACGGGGAGGCGCTGCTGCTGCCGCCCGGCGTCGGCTTCGGGCTGTCGGTCATCTTGCCGTCCCAGGTCGGCAGGGCCTCGGACGTCGTCTGCTGCCCGTCGGGTGACGTCCCGTCGGCCCGGTCGCCGCCGTCGCCCCCGTCCCCGCCGAGCAACCCCGTACCGAACGCCACGGTGCACACCACGGCGACGAGCACGGCCGCCGCGAGGACGATCGCCACCGGGCGTCGCCGCCGGTGGCCCGCCGGCCGGGCCGCTGGTCCGCCCCCGGCCGCGCCGTCCGGCCCGCGTCCGGAGCCGCCGCCCGGCCCGTACCCGTCG
>NZ_JBEHZD010000773.1:0-2864 GCF_040240285.1 Streptomyces sp. HSW2009
CCCCCCGCCCCGCGGCCGCTCCGGGGGGGGCGGGCGGGGCTCGGGCCCCGGGGGGGGGGGCCCCCGCCCCCGCGGGGGGGGGGGGGGCCGGGGCCCCCCCACCGGCCCCCTCAGGTGGCGGCCGAACTGCCGCCGGGCCCCCGGCCTCGCCTGCCACCGGGACCGTGCCCACTGCCGTGCCCACCATCGGGACCGTGCCCGCCGCCGAAGTGCCCGGCCGGGCGGGCTCTGACGTGCCGGGACCAGTACCAGCGCTGCGTCAGCAGGGTCAGCGTGCCGGCGACGACGATGCCGCCGAGGTTGAGCAGGAGCTGTTCGGTGGAGCCGCGGGCCTGGACCACGTCGCCGTAGCCGAGGGCGACGGCCGCGTTGGCGGCGGCCGGCACGGTGGTCACCGAGATCGCCACGCCGACCAGGGCGCCGGACTTGGCCGAGGTCAGCGAGAGGGTGCCGGCGATGCCGGCGAGGAAGGCCACGACGAAGGAGAACCAGTCGGGCCGGTAGATGAAGTTGGTGTTCGGCCGCTCCGCCTCCACGTCCGCGCGGTGGAAGAGGTCCACCGCGTCCATCGCCAGGCTGAACAGCACCGTCAGCGCCATCGCCGCGGCGAATCCGACCAGCAGCGCGGTCAGCGACCGCAGCGCGAGGCCCGGCGCGCGCCGCACCAGCGCCGTGCACAACCCGGCCAGCGGCCCGAACTCGGGCCCGACCGCCATCGCCCCGACGATCAGGATGGCGTTGTCGAGCACCACACCGCAGGCGGCCAGCATGGTGGCGACGGTCAGGAACGCCAGGAAGGTCACCGAGAGGGTGGATTCCTCGTGGGTGGCCTCGACGAGTTCTTCCCACACCACCGCGTCCGAGCTCTCGCCCGGCGCCTCGGCCTCGGCCTTGTCGGCCCGCCGGGAGAGCGTCAGGTCGATGTTCTCGACGGTGATCGCGCCGGACTCGTCGATGCCGAGTTCGCGCAGCCCGCGCAGCACGTCGTCGGCGGCCTCCCGCGCCACGTCGCACAGCACGAGGTCGCCGACCGGGTTGCGGCCGGCGCCGGCCAGTACGGCCAGATGGGCGGTGCCCACGCTGTGCTCGATGAACGCGATCACCTCGGACGTGCGGTGCGCGGGGACGATCAGCCGCAGGTGCAGCACGGCGGGCTCCTCAGCTCGGCGTGGTCGGTGCCGGTGTCTGTGCGGTTACGTGTGCCGGTGCCGGTGCCGGTGCCGGTGGCGGCACAGGCGCTGGCACCGGGGCTGTGGGGCCCGGCCGGCGCGGCGGGACGTACGACGCCGGGGCCGGCGGGACGTAGAGCGGCGGGCCCGGCCGGCGCACGCCCCGTGCTCCGCGCACGCCCCGTGCTCCGCTCGCGTGCCGCCCCGGCCAGGGCCCCGGCCCTGTTCACAGCTTCACAGCTTCCGCAGCCGCAGCCGCTGCACCTTGTGGTCGGGCCCCTTGCGCAGCACCAGGGTGGCCCGGCCGCGGGTGGGGGCGACGTTCTGTTGCAGGTTGGGCCGGTTGACCGTACGCCAGATCATGCGCGCGTACTCCAGCGCCTCCGGCTCGGACACCTGCGTGTACTTGCGGAAGTACGAGGACGGGTTCTGGAACGCGGTCTCCCTGAGCTGCCGGAACCGGCCCAGGTACCAGCGCTCGATGTCCTCGGTCCTGGCGTCCACGTACACGCTGAAGTCGAAGTAGTCGGCGAGCGCCACCCGCGTCCTGCCGTCCTTGCCGGGCAGTGCGGGTTGCAGCACGTTCAGGCCCTCGACGATGAGGATGTCCGGGCGGCGCACGGTCAGCCGCTGGTCGGGGACGATGTCGTACACCAGGTGCGAGTAGACCGGCGCCGTCACCTCCTCCTTGCCCGCCTTCACGTCGGCCACGAAGCGGGTCAGCGCCCTGCGGTCGTACGACTCGGGGAAGCCCTTGCGGGACATCAGGCCGCGCCGGTGCAGTTCCGCGTTGGGCAGCAGGAAGCCGTCGGTGGTGACCAGCTCCACCCGCGGGTGTTCGGGCCAGC
The DNA here is from genome assembly GCF_040240285.1 of Streptomyces sp. HSW2009. Classification (NCBI taxonomy): domain Bacteria; kingdom Bacillati; phylum Actinomycetota; class Actinomycetes; order Kitasatosporales; family Streptomycetaceae; genus Streptomyces; species Streptomyces sp. HSW2009. The sequence continues at coordinate 2,018 of NZ_JBEHZD010000773.1, forward strand.
GCGCGAGCAGGGCTTGCAGCAGCCGGGCGGTGGTGGACTTGCCGACCGCGACGCTGCCGGCCACCCCTATGACGAAGGGGGTGCCGCGCTGCGCGGCCTGGCCGCCGCCGGCGTCGCCCAGGAAGGTGTTGAGCGCGCCGCGCAGATTGCTGGTGGCACCGACGTAGAGGTTGAGGAGCCGGGAGAGCGGGAGGTAGACGTCGCGCACTTCGTCGAGGTCGATGACGTCGCCGAGCCCGCGCAGCCGCTCGACCTCGTCGGCCGTCAGCGGCAGTGGCGTCTTCTCGCGCAGCCCGCTCCACTCGGCCCGCGAGAGGTCGACGTACGGGCTCGAATCGGCCCGCCGGGGGCCGCTCTGCGGCCGACTCCCTGGCCGCTGGTCACTCACCGAAGACCTGATCACTGATTCATTGTGGGTTCTCCTGATGCGGCGCGGGGCGTGCGTTCGGTCACGCCGGGCGTGGCGTACGGCGCGCGCCGGGGCCGGACTCGGCCATTCCGGTGGCGGAGCCGTCCGTTCCGCGCCTGGACTGGCGGAGTCTGCGTCTGGAGTGGCGGGTTTCGTGCTCGGAGTGGCGGGTTCCGCGCCGGGGGTGGCGGGGTTCCGCGCTCGGAGTGGTGCGTTCCGGGGGCGGCTCCCGCGCGGGGCAGGAGGCCGCTTGCGCGTGGGGCGGGGAGGGGCGGGGGCGCGAGGGTGCTGCGGTCGGGGCGTGGCGCGGGGTCGCGGACACAGGGTGCGGCGCGCGGCGGTGTCGGGTACGGACCGCGAGGCGCGGCGAGTGTCGGGTACGGGGCGAGTGTCGGGTACGGGGCGCGGCGGCCTGGGGCGTACGGGCGCGTGGGCGCG
>NZ_JBEHZD010000774.1:0-2908 GCF_040240285.1 Streptomyces sp. HSW2009
GGGGGGGGGGGGGGGGGCGGGGGGCCCGCGGGGGCCCCGGGCCCCCCCGCCCCCGTGGGGGCGGGGGCCCCGGGGGCGGGGGCCCGCCCCGCGGGGGGGGGGGGCCGCGGACCACGACCCGGGTCCGGGCTCGACGTGCGTCGGCTCGATCGGCACCGGCGCACCGGGCGGCCGGCCCCCGGCGGCGACCACCACTTCGGCCGGCGTACCGATCTTGGCCAGCAGTTTCTTCACCGCGGCCGGGCTGTCACCGCCCGGCGCCGCGGCCCGCCGCCGATCGATCTCGGCCCGCAGCTCGGAGACCAGCCGCACCCGGTCCCCGGACAGCAGCCCCTGCCGCTGGGCGAGGTCTCCGACCTTGCCCAGATAGTCATAAACGAGCTGATCGCTCTCGATCCCCACCAAAACCCCTGCGAATTCGCAACGTTGGCGCCCCGAACCGTTCCGACGTTACCGTTTCGCCCGCGAACAGGGACGTTGACGCCACGGGCGGCCGGAGTTGTTCGTACCGCAGGCCGCCCGACGACCGTAAGGGCCCGGCCCGGCACGACCCGACCTGGCCCGGCCGGACCTGGGTGGGTTGCGTACGGGCAGGCGTGGCGCACGGCCGGGAAGGCGTTGCTCGCGACCGGGCGGGGGCGGTGGGCGATCGGCGTTGCTCGCGACCGGGCAGGCGTGGCGTGCGATCGACTCGGCGCCGCTCGTGCCTCTCCGCGCGGGGACGCCCCGTACCCCCGTACTCCCCGCGCTCGGAGCGAAGTCCCGCTCCCACGCCTCCCCGCATCCGCGCTTCCCCGCATCCGCGGCGCACGGCGGCGCCCGCAGGACACGGCAGCGGACCAGACCCGGACCCGGCCCCCTACGACGTTGCCAACGCGCGGTGAAGCGCTGATCAAGCCGACGCGCGACACATGGGGCTGGCGGCGGGCAGCCGGTACCGTGGGCCGAATGACCACCTCGCGGGATCGAGCAGGACACGGGGCCCGGGAGACCGGGCGGGGCGAAGGCGGGGGCCGAGGGGCGCCCCGTACGCTCGCCGAAGAGTTGCGGGGGCGTCCCGACGGGGCGCTTGCACATCTGTTGCGCGCCCGGCCTGACCTGCTCAATCCGGTACCGGGTGACCTCACCCAACTGGCCACCAGGGCCGGTACCCGGGCCTCCGTCGTACGGGCCGTCGAGCGGCTCGACCGGTTCGCGCTCCAGACCGCCGAGGCGCTGGCGGTGGCACCCGACCCGTGCCCGTACGAAACGCTCCTCGCCCTGATGACGGGCGATGCGGTGGTGGCGGGAGACGCGGTGGTGACGGGTGACGCGGCGGTGGCCGGTGGGGCGCCGGCCGGCGGCGGCGAGGCCAGTGGGACTGACGGGGCCTTCGGTGGGAGCGGAGCCAGCGGTGCGGACGGGGCGGGCGGAGCCAGCGGTGGGGTCGGGGCCGAAGGTGTGAGCGGGGCGGTCGGGGCCGCAGGCGTGAGCGGTGCCGGCGGAAAGCTCGCTTCCCACGAGGCCGGCGGAAGGTCCGCTTCCGCAGCCGACGAGGCGGGCGGAGGGCTCGCCTCCACGGCCGGCGGGCCCCGGACCGCCCCCACGAGCACCCCGCAGGCCAGCGCCGACGACGTTCGGCTGGCGCTCCCCCACGCCGTGGCGACGCTGCGCCAGCAGGCGCTGGTGTGGGGCGGCGACGAGCGGCTGCGGCTCGTCAGGACCGCCCGGGAACTGCTCGCCCCGGCCGCCACCCGCCCCTCGCCCACCGGCCTCGGACCGACCGTCGCCGAGGCGACCGCGGGCATGTCGCCCGGGCGGTTGCAGGAGATCATCGCCACCGCCGGGCTGCCGGCCACGCCCGACCCCGTGACCGCGACGGCCGCGCTGTCAGGCCTGTTCGCCGACCGGACCAGGATGGCCGCCCTCCTCGCACAGGCGCCGCCCGCGGCGCTCGGCGCCCTGCGGAAGCTGATGTGGGGACCGCCGTACGGGGCGGTCTCGGCCGCGACCGCGGACGCGTCCGCCACCACGACGGACGGGCCCGGCGGTACGGGCAGCGGGACGGGTGCGGCTGCCGGTGGGGCTGGCGGGTCGGCTGACGCGCACGCCGCCGACGCCGCGCAGGACGACCGCGAGGGCCGGGACGGCCGGGACGGCAGCGGGCCAGCCCCGCACCTGCACTGGCTGTTGGCGCGCGGGCTGCTGCTGCCGGCGGGGCCGCGCAATGTCGTCCTCCCGCGCGAGGTCGCCCTTCACTTGCGCGGCGGCCGGGCGCACCGCGTGGTGGAGCCGACGCCACCACCCCTCGCGCCGCTGACCGAGCGTCGTCCACAGGTTGTGGACAACGCGGCGGCCGGGCAGGCGTACACCGCCCTGGCCACCGTGGAAGAACTGCTCGCGCAGTGGCAGAGCGGCGGTCCCGCCGTGCTGCGCGCCGGCGGGCTGAGCGTACGCGACCTCAAACGGACCGCCGTCGCGCTCGACGTCCCGGAGCCGATGGCCGCGTTCTGGATCGAGTTGGCGTACGCGGCCGGGCTACTGGCGTCCGACGGGGAGGCGGACGAGCGGTTCGCGCCGACGCCCGCGTACGACGAGTGGCTGCGGCTGCCCGCCGAACAGCGCTGGGTCAGGCTGGCCGCGGCCTGGTGGCCGGCGACGCGCACCGCGGGCCTGGTCGGCGGCCGGGACGGCAAGGGCCGTACGCTCGCCGCGCTCGGCCCCGACCTGGACCGCGGCGCCGCGCCCGAGGTCAGGCGCCGGGTGCTCGGGCTGCTCGCCGCCGTACCCGCCGGCTCCGCCGTACCCGCCGAAGCCCTGCTGGCCAGGCTCGCGTGGGAACGGCCGCTGCGGGGCGCGGCCGGCGCCGCCCCCCCCAGCGGCGCCGCCCAGCGCACCCCCCAGGCCCGCGGGCCCCAGCCCGCAGCGG
>NZ_JBEHZD010000775.1:0-2900 GCF_040240285.1 Streptomyces sp. HSW2009
GGGGGGGGGCGGCCGGGCGGGGGGGGGGGGCCGCGCGCCGGGGGGGGGGGGGGGCGGGGGGGGGGGGCGGGGGGGGGGGGGGGGGCGCCCCCCCCCCCCCCCCCCGCCCACCAACGGCCGCGCCCCGCCGCCCCTCCGATTGTGGAGGGGCGGCGGGGCGCAGGCAGTTGACGCAACGTCAGGCACGCCAGGTGCAGTGAGCTAGACGACCCAGACGAGTCAGATGCGGCAGACACGCCGGGCGCGGCGGGAAGGTGCCCGCCCGCCTGCCCGCCGCGGCGGAACGCCCGCCGCCCCGTGGACCTACAGCGTGCGCTCCAGCCGGTCGGCCATCAGCTTGACGAAGCGCGAGGGGTCGCTCAGCTCGCCGCCCTCGGCCAACAGGGCCATGTCGTAGACGAGTTCGGCCGTCTCGGCGAGACCCTCGTCCTCCGCGCGCTCGGCGTGTGCCGTACGCAGGCCGCTGACCAGCGGGTGTCCCGGGTTCAGCTCCAGGATGCGCTTGGCGGTCGGCACCTCCTGGCCCATCGCGCGGTACATGTTCTCCAGCGCGGGGGTCACGTCGTGGGTGTCGGAGACGATGCAGGCGGGCGAGACGGTCAGCCTGGAGGACAGGCGCACGTCCTTGACCTGCTCCGTCAGCCGCTCCTTGAGCCAGCCCAGCAGTCCGGCGAACTCCTCCTGCCGCTTCTCGCGCTCGGCGTCGCCCTCGGCCTTCTCCGCATCGGAGTCGAGGTCCACCTCGCCCTTGGCGACCGAGCGGAGCTGCTTGCCGTCGAACTCGGGGACGGCCTGCACCCACACCTCGTCGACCGGGTCGGTCAGCAGCAGCACCTCGATGCCCTTGGCGGCGAACGCCTCCATGTGCGGCGACTTCTCGATGGCCTGGCGGGACTCGCCGGTCATGTAGAAGATCTCCTGCTGGCCCTCCTTCATCCGCTCCACGTACGCGGGCAGCGTGGTCAGCTCCTGCGCGTCGTGGGTGGAGGCGAACGAGGAGGCGGCGAGGATCGCGTCCTTGTTCTCGAAGTCGCTGAGCAGACCCTCCTTGAGCACCCGGCCGAACTCCCGCCAGAAGGTGGCGTAGCGCTCGGGGTGCGCCGACATCAGGTCCTTGATGGAGGACAGCACCTTCTTGGTCAGCCGGCGGTGCATGAGCTGGATCTGCCGGTCCTGCTGGAGGATCTCCCGCGACACGTTGAGCGAGAGGTCCTGCGCGTCCACCACGCCCTTGACGAAGCGCAGGTAGGGAGGCATCAGCGCCTCGCAGTCCGCCATGATGAAGACGCGCTTCACATAGAGCTGGATGCCGCGCTGGTAGTCCTGCATGAACAGGTCCTGCGGCGCCTGCGCGGGGATGAACAGCAGCGCCTGGTACTCGAAGGTGCCCTCGGCGTGCAGCCGGATGGTCTCCAGCGGGTCGTGCCAGTCGTGGCTGATGTGCTTGTACAGCTCGTGGTACTCGGCGTCGCTCACCTCGTCCCGGGAGCGCGCCCACAGCGCCTTCATCGAGTTCAGCGTCTCGGGCTCGCTCGGCTTCGCGTCCTGCTCGGCCGGCTCGTCCGCGCCCTCGTCCCCGGTCTGCTCCGTGGCGGCCGGCGCTGCGGGCTCGGCGGCCATCTTGATGGGCCAGGTGATGAAGTCCGAGTACCGCTTGATGATCTCCTTGATCTTCCACGACGCGGTGTAGTCGTGCAGCCGGTCCTCGCTGTCCTCCGGCTTGAGGTGCAGCGTGACCGAGGTGCCCTGCGGTGCGTCCGCGGCCTCGTCGATCGTGTACGTGCCCGCGCCGTCGGAGGTCCAGCGCGTGCCCTCGCTCTGGCCGGCCCGCCGGGTCACCAGCGTGACCTCGTCGGCGACCATGAAGCTGGCGTAGAACCCGACGCCGAACTGGCCGATCAGGCCCTCGGCCGCGGCGGAGTCCTTCGCCTCCTTGAGCTCGCGCAGGAAGGCCGCCGTGCCCGAGTTCGCGATCGTCCCGATGAGCCCCACCACCTCGTCACGCGACATGCCGATGCCGTTGTCCCGCACCGTCAGGGTGCGGGCCTCGCGGTCGGCCTCGATCTCGATGTGGAGGTCGGAGACGTCCGCGTCGAGGGTGTCGTCGCGGAGCGCTTCGAGACGCAGCTTGTCCAGTGCGTCGGAGGCGTTGGAGACGAGTTCGCGCAGGAACACGTCCTTGTTCGAGTAAATCGAGTGGATCATCAACTGGAGAAGCTGGCGCGCTTCCACCTGAAACTCGAACGTCTCTGTCGGCATAATCCGTATTTCCTTTTCGGGCCACCAGGTGACGGAACTGATAGGGGGCACTGTAGAACAGCCCGTCAACGGACGGTCACAGGGGGAGCTCACTGGGCGGACCGGCCCGAGCGCACGCCCGGCCCCGCGCCCGCACACCACCCCGCGCATCACCCCATCCAGCACTCCGGGCAGCACCCCATCCAGCCCCCGCACAGCACCGTGCTCCACGCCCGCGTACCGCCTCGCCCAGCGCCCGCCCAGAGGCCCGTACGCCACCCTGTCCAGAGCCCGCCGCGAGCTCACCCAGGGCCCGCCCAGCACCCGAGCCCCGCCCCGCCTCGCCCCGCTCAGCCTCCCGCGAGCAACTCCCTCACCAGCGCCCCGACCTGCTCCGTCTCGATCAGGAACCCGTCGTGCCCGTACCGCGAGGTGATCACCCGGAGGCGGTCCGCGCCCGGTAGGCCGGCGGCCAACTCGGCCTGCTGCCCGAGCGGGTAGAGGCGGTCCGAGTCGACGCCGGCGACCAGCGCGGGGGCGGTGCAGCGGCGCAGTGCGGCGGGCCCGCCGCCGCGGCCCCGGCCCCCGTCGTGCCCGGTCATGGCCTCGGTCAGCCCGCCATAGCTGCCCGCGGCGAAGCGGCGGGCCAGGTTGGCCGCGTG
>NZ_JBEHZD010000776.1:0-2898 GCF_040240285.1 Streptomyces sp. HSW2009
GGGGGGGGGGGGGGGGGGGGGGGGGGGGGGGGGGGGGGCGCGCCGCCCGCCCCCCCCCCCCCCGCGTCTGTCTGCCCAAGATCTGCATGCTCGGCATCCGCATCCCCGGCGTCTGTCCGCCCGGCATCCGTATGCCCCGAGTTCGCCCGCCCCGCCAGTCTTGGCGGCTTTACGCGCCCGGGGCCGCAGCCCTCCCGTACGCGACCTGCAGGAGGTCGAGTAGGGCCGGCTGCGAGGCCATCAGCCGCCGGTCGGCCGGGGTGGCAGCGCGTCCAGGGCCGGGGCGATGACGGCGAAGGCGCGGTCGATGAGTTCGGTGGGATCGTCGTGGCCGTCGCTGGCGCACCAGCGGTGCAGGACGGCGTCGAAGGCGGTCAGCGCCATCCCCGCGGCCATCCGCGGATACAGCTCCACCTCCGGGTCCAGGCCCGTCCGGTCGGCGAGCTCCGTCGTCAGCCCGTCACGCCACTGCGCCTGGCGCTCCAGGAAGCGGGCGAGCAGGGCCGGGGTGTGCAGGATCAGCCGCACCACGCTCAGCGCCCGGTCGACGTGATCGCCGCAGGCGGCGATGGGCACCCGCACGGCGTGCAGCAAGGCCACCGACGGCGGCTCGGCGGCGGGGCGGGCGGCGAGTGTGGTGCGGATGTCGTCACCCATGTCCGCGAGGAACTGGACCACCACGTCTTCCTTCGACGCGAAGTACCGGAAGAAGGTCCGCTTGGACACGCCGGCGGCAGTCGCGATCTCGTCGATGGTGACCGCGTCGAAGCCGTTCTGCACCAGCAGCCGCATCGCCGCCTCGGTCAACTCGTCCGCGACGAGCTGTCGCTTGCGCTGGGCCAAGGTCACGTCCGGGCGGGGATTCACCCGTGCATGGTAACTCCGCGCCCCTCGCGTCACCGAGTGACAGCTTGACACTTGGTGACACGAGGGGCAGTGTGTGCCGAATGAAGCAGCAGCACTGGACCGCCGAAGAGATCCCCGACCAGAGCGCCCGCGTCTTCGTCGTCACCGGAGCCAACAGCGGCCTCGGGCTGGCCACGACCCGGGCGCTGGCCCGCCGCGGCGGCCACGTCGTACTCGCCGTGCGTGACGCGGCGAAGGGACGCCGGGCGGTCGCCGACCTCACCGCCGAACTGCCCGCGGCCAGCCTTGAGGCGCGCACCGTCGACCTCGCCGACCTGGCATCGGTCCACGCGTTCGCCGACGGGCTGCGCGCCGACCACCAGCGCGTCGACGTCCTCGTCAACAACGCCGGCGTCATGGCGCCACCCAGGACCCTCAGCCCGCAGGGCCACGAGGTGCAGTTCGCCTGCAACCACCTCGGACACTTCGCGCTGACCGGCCTCCTGCTCGACCTGCTCGGCGCGGGGACCGACCCCCGGGTGGTCACCGTGAGCTCCATCAACCACCACAAGGGACACCTGCGCTTCGACGACCTCACCGGCGAGCGCGGCTACGCGCCGATGGCGTTCTACAACCAGTCGAAGTTCGCCAACGCCGTCTTCGGCCAGGAACTGCACCGCAGACTGACGGCGGCAGCCAGCCCGGTGCGCAGCGTGCTGGCCCACCCTGGCTACACCGCGACCAACCTCCAGACCCGGTCCGCCGTCCGGCTGTGGCGGGTGCTCCTCGGCGGCATCGGCAACCCGCTGCTCGCCCAACGCCCCGAGCGGGGAGCACTGCCGCAGCTCTACGCGGCGACCGCGCCCGAGGCGATGGGCGGCCAGTTCATCGGCCCGGCAGGACCGGCCGAACTGCGCGGAGCGCCCACCACGGTCACCCCGTCGGCCGCGTCCCTCGACCCGGAGACCGGCCGCCGCCTGTGGGAGCGGTCCGAAGAGCTGACGGACGTGCGGTACGGACTGCCCGCGACCACCGGCTGACGCCCGCACCGGACGCGGTACGCGCCCACGTCGTACCCGCAGGTGACGGGGTGCTCCGCCCCGGCGGCGCGTACCCCCACGGACCTCCCGCACGGCCCTGACCAGCGACGACCACCTGCGTGGCGACTCCTACCCGATCACGGTGCTTGAATGGACCTTCGTACCTGATCTGGCAAGGAGAAGCGCTGTGCCCTTGGTGTCCGTCGTGATGCCCGTGTACAACTCGGCAACCACCCTCGGTGCGGCCGTCCGGTCGGTGCTCACCCAGACCCATGGCGACGTGGAGCTGCTGGTCACCGACGACCAGTCGGCCGACGGCTCCATGGACCTGCTGCGTGAGTTCGCCGAGCAGGACGAGCGCGTGCTGCCGGAGTCGGCACCCGAGCGCGGTGGCGCGGGCCGGGCCCGCAACCTCGCGATGGAACGGGCCCGCGGCGACTACATCGCCTTCCTGGACAGCGACGACATGTGGCTCCCGGAGAAGACCGAGAAGCAACTCGCGTTCGCCGCCGAGGGCACCGCGCCCCTGACGTTCACCTCGTACTTCAAGATGGACGCCGACCACGCGGGCGAAAGCACCGACTGGGTGCCGAACGGCCGGGTGATCCGCGTGGCGCGGGAACACGTGGACTACCGCGCGATGCTGGTCCGCGACCACATCGGTGCCCTCACGGCCATGTACGACCGCAAGGCCCTCGGCACGAGGCTGATGCCCGAGATGCGCAAGCGCCAGGACTACGCCCTGTGGCTGTCGATCATGCGGGACGGCGCCGACGCCCGGGGCCTCGACGAGCCCCTCGCGGTGTACCGGGCCCAGCAGCCGGGCTCGCTGTCCTCCAACAAGCTGTCCCTCGTGAAGTACAACTGGGCCCTGTACCGCGAACACGAACACCTGTCGGGGCCCCCGGGGGCGCGGGGCCGGGGCGGCGCGGGGGGGGGGGAGCTGGGGCACAAGCGCCACTGTGGCTGCGGTGGGTGTGTTGGGGCGTGGGGGTATGGGGCCCCCGCGCCC
>NZ_JBEHZD010000777.1:0-2878 GCF_040240285.1 Streptomyces sp. HSW2009
ACAACCGCAGCCCGGCACACCCGGCGCCGACCCGTACCAGCCGTTCAACGCCCTCAGGCTCCCTCTCGCACGCCCCCCCCCCCCCCCCCCGGGGGGCGGGGGGGGGGGGCCCCCCCCCGCGGGGGGGGGGGCGGGGGCCGCCGGGGCGCCGCGGCCAGGGGCCCGGCGCCGTGGTCCGGCGGTCGTGCATGAGGTTCGCGAGGTCAGGACGAGGGGCGCATGGGGCTCAGAAGACGCACTGCACGTGCTTGATGGCTTCCACGAAGCTCGCCACGAGACGGCGGGGCTCGCCCTCGGTGCGGATGTGCGGCAGCCGGCTGAAGAGTTCCCGGAAGAAGACGGTGACCTCCATCCGGGCCAGGTGGGCGCCGAGGCAGAAGTGCGGGCCGATCGAGCCGAAGGTCATGTGCGGGTTGGGGTCGCGCGTGATGTCGAACTCGTAGGGGTTGGGGAAGACCTTCTCGTCCCGGTTGGCCGACCAGTAGAACAGCAGGACCTTGTCGTCCTTCTTGAACTTGTGGCCGTTGACCTCGCAGTCGCGGGTGGCGGTGCGGCGCATCCAGTTGATGGGCGTCGCCACCCGCAGGATCTCCTCGACGGCGCGCGGGGCGTGGGCCTCGAAGTCAGAGAGCAGCAGTTCGCGCTGCTCGGGGTGGTCGGTGAGCAGCACCAGGCCACGGGAGAGCGCATTGCGGGTGGTCTCCATGCCGGCGATGACCAGCAGGATGAAGAAGGACGACAGCTCTTCGGGCGTCAGCCGTTCGCCGTCGATCTCGGCGCGCACCAGGCGCGTGACGAGGTCGTCGGTGGGGTTCTTCGTCCGGTCGGCGGCCAGTGCCGAGATGTAGTCACCGAGCTCGCGCGAGGTGCGCAGCAGCGCCGGGGTGGCCTGGTCGAGCCGGGGCACGTACTCCGGGTCGAAGGTGCCGACAATGATGTTGGAGCGGTCGTAGATGAACTCGTAGTCGCTGCTGGGGATGCCCATCATGCCGCTGAGCACTGCGATCGGCATGATCGCCGCGGCCTGTCGTACGAAGTCGCCCGGGCCGTTCGCTATGAGGTCGTCCACGATCTGCCGGGCCGCCTTCTGCGAGGCCACCTCGAACTCCGCGGCCATGCCGCGGCCGAAGGCCCGGGAGACGATCCGCCGCATCCGTGCGTGCTGCGGATTGTCCATATTGATCATGGAGCCGAAGAAGTTGCTGAACTCCTGCGGGAGATCCACGATGCTGATGGCGGTCGGGGTGGAGCGGAAGTCCTGCGGGCGGCGGCTGACCTCGGCGATGTCGGCGTGGTTCACCAGCGCGTAATAGCCGGACCCATGCGGATATCCGGGCATTGCCGGCTCACGGAAGTGCACCGGGTGGGGCGCCTTGCGCAGCGCCGCGAAGGCCGCGTCGCGGTCACCGAACGGCTGCGCCCAGAAGGCCAGATCCGTCAGGTTGATTTTGGCGACGTCGTCGAACCTGGATTCGGGGGGATACACGGCGCCTCGTTTCACGCTGGGTAACTGGGGTGGTCGGGGAGGAATGGCGGGGCCGTACGGTGTGGGGGCACGGTCGTCATGCGTACGGCCCGCGCACGCCAAGGCTCTGAAACGCGGTCGCATAACGCGAAATCGCCGCAGGCGAGGAATCGCACTGCGACGTCACCGTTTTGACCGAAGAACCCTGGCGAACAGGGCCTGGTGCACTGGATGAGAATTCACGGCAGAATGTCAAAGAGTGGGCGGCAGTTGAATATTCCGCATTGATTTTGGGAAGTGATATCAACACCATCGCCGCGAAGTCTCCTGCGTTGAGGCGGTCCAGCATGGAAGAGCATCCCGCGCCACGCTTAAGCCTCTCTAATGCGCCGCCAGTTTTCGGCAACGGGGCTCGAAATGCAGTGGATTTACGCGTTAGACTTCCCGCATGGATCTTTCCGTGCCCGTAACCGATGACGTGAAATTGCATTTCCGACACCGGCCGGGAACCGCGTCCCCGGCGTTCCTTCTGGTCCACGGCATGGCCTCCAGCGCCCAGTTGTGGGACGAGGTGGCCGACGACCTCGCGGCGGCGGGGCATCCGGTGTACGCGGTGGACCTGCGGGGCCACGGCGAGTCCGACACGCCCGACACCGGCTTCGACACGCCCACGGCCGTCGCCGACCTGGTGGCCTCCTGTGAATTCCTGGGGCTCAAGCGCGTGGTGGTGGCGGGGCATTCGTGGGGTGGGAACGTCTCGGTGCGCTTCACGGCCGAGAACCCGCACTTGGTCTCCGCGCTCGCCCTGGTCGACGGCGGCTGGTTGGAGCCGGCGGCGGCCTTCGCCTCCTGGGAAGCGTTCGTGGCGGCCCTGCGGCCGGCCGCGTTGGACGGCGCCACGGTGGCGAGCATCAGCGCCTACTTCCGCACCATCCACCCCGACTGGTCGCCGGCGGCGATCGACGCGGCGGTGGCCACCATGCGCATCCACCCGGACGGCTCGCTGTCCCAGCGCATGACCCTCGACCAGCACATGTCGATCCTGCGCAGCATCTGGGACGAACCGCCGGCCCCCTGGTACCCGGACATCGACGTGCCCACCCTGCTGATGCTCGCCATCCCCAAGGGCGCGCTGCCCCCGCTGGCAAACCGAATCCGCACCCGGGTCCAGAACATCACCGCCCCCCTACGCCACGCCACTTTCCGCGAATACGCCGACTCCGAACACGACCTGCATGCGCAGCGACCCCACGAAGTGGCCGCCGATCTACTGGAGTTGGCCCGCAGTACGGCGTAGCGGGAGCCTGTCGGCGGCGGGGGGGGGGGGGGGGGGGGGGGGGGGGGGCGGCGGCGGCGGGCGCGCCGCCGGCCCCGCCCCCCCCGCCCCCCCCCCGCCCCCCCCCCCCCCCCCCC
>NZ_JBEHZD010000778.1:0-2877 GCF_040240285.1 Streptomyces sp. HSW2009
GCGACGGCACCGTGTAGATCTAGGACGGCCACAAAGAGTAAAAAAAGGAGGACAGCGGCGTCTAGCTCGCGGGGGGGGAGGGGGGGGGCCCCCCCCGCGGCCGCGCCGGGCGGGCCCCCCCCCCCCCACCGCCGCGCACCTGCTGCCCGGCGCCGTCGGCGTCCCACTCGTCGGCCACCCGCTCCTGCGACAGCGACCCGTCGCCCGCCTCTGACGTGGTGCGCGACGAGCACCCGGCCGTGGCCACCAGCGTGACGACGAGGCCGCCCGCAACGGCGGCGACCGCACCGCCACCACACCGATGCCGCCGCACCTGCACCCGGACCGATCTCTGGACCCTCATCGACGTCCGACCCCCTGACCGTTGTCGCGCCCGATACCCCGTGCGTCGCGCCGTACCGTCCGCACCGCGCCGGAGCCGGCGCGATCCGTGGCGAGGAGACGACGGTGAAATATGTTCCGTTCAACGATCGCCCCTACGGGCCGTCACGGGCCGGTAGCGTGGATGCGTGCCTCAGTTCGGTTCTGAAGAACACGAGACGACCACCACGGAAACGGGCGCTTTCTGTCTCGCCCGCTGTTCCTGCGGCTGGCTGGGCCCGGCCCGCAGAGCCCGCTCCCGGGCGCGCACGGACGCAGACCTCCACCTCGCGGCACTGCTCGAACACCCCGCGACCACCGCCCCACCACCCGACCCCAGCCGTTAGCCCCGCCCGCCGCGCTCCCCGCCGGGCCCGCCTCTCGGGTCCACCCGTCGGGCACGCGCCGGGGCGGGATGGGGCTGACGCTCCCGCGCGCGTACGTGCGCGCGGGAAACGCGGAAAAGCAGGGCGCCAAACAGGCCAGGCGTACGTGCGTGCGCACAGCCTCACGCGTACGAGCAGGCGCGTACGGGGTGGACGCGAGCAAGCGTGACGCGTACGGACGGACGCGCGCGGGCGGACGAGAACAGTCCCCCGCCCGCCAGCAGTCGGGCCCGCCCCGCTCCCCCGGCGCCGCACCCCACCGCCCCGACATCCCGGGCAAAAATGTCATGAACGCGTCTACTGCTGGCCCCCACAGCCACGGCGAAGGAACCGCCACCCGCCCTGTGCCCTCTGTAGAGGAGGGCCACAACGAGCAGCGGAGGGCAGGATGGACAGGCGCACACTGCTGGCAACCGGTACGGGGTTGGCCGCGACGGCCGCCTGGGGCGTCGCCTGCGACGACGACACCAGCCGGGCCGCCTCGCGCGGCAGCGGCGAACCCGCGACCAACGCCACCCGCGGCAGCGCCCCGGCGGCCACCCGCTCGGCGACGGCCGGCGCGGGCCAGCCGAAGACGGCCGACTGGACCGCGCTCGGCAAGGGCCTGCGCGGCGGTCTGATACGCCCGGCCGACGCCGACTACGCCCAGGCCCGCAAGCTCTACAACACCCGCTTCGACCACCAGCGCCCGGCCGCCATCGCGTACGTGGCACACACCTCGGACATCACCGAGTGCCTGGCCTTCGCCCGCCGGCACGGCACCCCCGTCGCCATCCGCAACGGCGGGCACAGCTACGCAGGCCACTCCGGCGGCACCGGCCGGCTGATCATCGACGTCTCCCGGCTGAAGACGATCCGCACCGGTTCCGGCACCGCCACCATCGGCGCCGGAGCCAAGCTCATCGACGTCTACACCCAACTCGGCGCGCACGGCGTCACCATCCCCGCCGGCTCCTGCCCCACCGTCGGCATCTCGGGGCTGACCCTCGGCGGCGGCCACGGCGTGGTCTCGCGGGCGTACGGGCTCACCGCCGACAGCCTGATCGGCGCCACCGTCATCACCGCGGACGGCAGGACCGTACAGACCGCCAAAGACCGCGAGGCGGACCTGTTCTGGGCCCTGCGCGGCGCGGGCAACGGCAACTTCGGCGTCGTGACCGAACTCCGCTTCCGCACCCACAAGGCGGCGCCCGGCGTCAGCGCGTACCTCACCTGGCCCTGGTCGAAGGCGGCGGCCGTGCTGCGCGCCTGGCAGGAGTGGGGGCCCGCACAGCCCGACGAGATCTGGTCGGCGATCCACTTCTCGGCCGCCCCCGGCCGCACCCCCACCCTCTCCGTCAGCGCCTTCTCCCTCGGCACCTACGGCGACCTCCAGAACGCCCTGGCCCGGCTCGCCGACCGGGCCGGGGGCAGCGCCCGCAGCGTCAGCCTGCGCCGCCGCGGCTACCTGGACGCCATGCGGATGTACGCCGGCTGCGCCACCAAGAGCACCGCCCAGTGCCATCTGCCCGGCGCCACCCCGGGGCGCACGCCGGCCGGCACGCTCCAGCGGGAGACCTACGGCGCCCGTTCCGACTTCTTCGACCGCTCGCTCAGCCAGCAGGGCGTACGCACCCTGCTGGACCAGGTGGAGCGGTACGGCAGGTCCCGCGGGGACGGCGCCGTGACCATCGCGCTGACCGCGCTCGGCGGGGCCGTCAACCGGGTCGCGCCGCTGGCCACCTCGTTCGTCCACCGCCGGTCGCGGATGCTGGCGCAGTACACCGCCTCCTGGCCGGCCGGCCGTACCGGCAGCGCGCAGAGCGCCTGGCTGGACGGCGCGCACACGGCCATGCGCCGCCACGCCTCCGGCGCCGCCTACCAGAACTACGCCGACGCGGGTTTGAAGGACTGGCGCGCCGCGTACTACGGCGCCGCCGCCGGCCGGCTGACCACCCTCAAGAAGCGCTACGACGGGGGCCGGCTGTTCTCCTTCCCGCAGGGGCTCTAGCGCGACGCCGCCCCGCAGCGGCCGGCCGGACGCCCGCCGGTGCCGCAACGCGGCGGGGCGCCCCCCCCCCCGCCCCGGGGGGCGGGGGGGGGGGGGGCGGGGGGGCGGCCGGGCCCCCCCCGCCCCGGGGGGGGGGGGGGG
>NZ_JBEHZD010000779.1:0-2863 GCF_040240285.1 Streptomyces sp. HSW2009
CCGCCCCGTCACCGGTCTTGTCGCCGGCCTTGTCGCCACTGTCGCCGCGTCCGCGCGACTCCGCGCCGTCCGCGCCGCCGCGGTCCGCGGTCGAACCGTCGGTGCGGTCCGCGCCCGTCGCCCGGTCGGCGGCGTCGCCGTCCGCGCCGTCGCGCGCCTCGCCGGCCGGGGTCTTCGCGTCCGCGCCCCGGTCGGCGTCACGGCCGCTGCCCCGGTCCGCGTCGCCACGGGCGTCGCCCTCGGCCTTCTCGTCCCGGTCGCGGTCCGTCTTCGCCGGCTTGTCGCCGGACTCGCGCTCGCCGTCCGCCGCCCCGCCGGGTCTGGAGGTGGGCCCGGGCGCCGGCAGCGTTCCGTCGTCGCCGCGCTGGGGGCGGCTGCGCTCGGAGGTGTCGCCCGGGTTGACGTCGGGGACCTTGCCGTCCTCGGCGAGGCCGACGGTCTTCGCACAGCCGCTCCAGGCCACCGGGCCGCGGTCGGCCAGGATGTCCTCCGCGATGGCTATCTGCTGGGCGCGGCTGGCCAGGTCGGGGCGGGGCGCGTGGTCGGTGCCGCCGTAGAGCTGCCAGGCGTCCAGGCTGAGGCCGAGGCCGCCGTACTTGCCGTTGCCCTCGTTGGCGCTCCAGACGCCGCCGCTCTCGCAGTCCGCGACCCGGTCCCAGGTCTGCGTGTCGGCGGCGCCGGCACCGGTGGCACCGAGCAGCGGAAGGGCGATTCCGGCACCGGTCACCCCCGCTGCGACGACGATGGCCGGGGCCTGACGGGGGCGGCGATGTTTGCCGTTGCCGGATCGCATGCGGGTGCCTCTCGTGTGGCGGCAGATTTTGACGGTCGAAAATACTGCCGCCGCCCGACCGTCACAAGCTGATGTAGCGGAGGTCACGCACCGATCACACATATGACGACTCGTCAGCTACGGCTCGGGCGGCCCGGTTTCCCGGCGTCCTAGCACAGCCCCCGGCGCGCCCCGCGACCGGCCGGCACCTGGCCCGCCCCGGACGCTCCGTCACCAGGGCGCGTACGAGGTCACGGACGGGGCGCGCGGCCGTCCGGAAGCGTCAACGCCGCCCCCGCCGCGCGCCCCGGCACGCCGAACGGCCGGCGCGCACGGCACCGCCCACCGTGACTTCCCCACCCGGCCGCGGGGACGGCGCATCCGGCATCGGACGTAGCCGAGGTACGCACCGTGGGGTGACGGCGCGCCAGGGGGCGGTGGAGAGGGGCGGTACGGGCGGGATCGGGCGATTTCTGAGCTGCGGGGTGAGGGTGGTGGGGACGGTGGGGCGACGGTTGCTCGCGGGCGGGGGATGCGGGTCTGCGGCGCGCTGCGGTAGGTGAGCGAGGGCTGCGGCGCGCGGGGGGCAGTGGACGGGGCCTGCGGCCCGCCGCGGTCAGTGAGTCGGTGCGGTCGGTGCGGTCGGTGTGATCTGTGTGATCGGCGCGGTCGGCGTGAAGGCGACCGGCAGGGTGCGCAGGCCGCGCATGATGAGGCCGCCGCGCCAGCGCAGTTCGTCGGGGTCGGCCGCCAGGTGCAGATCGGGCAGCCGGGTCAGCAGGGTGCCGATCGCCGTTCTGGCCTCGATCCGGGCGAGCGGCGCGCCCACGCAGTAGTGGATGCCGTGCCCGTACCCCAGGTGCTGGTTGTCGCGGCGGGTCAGGTCGAGCCGGTCCGGGTCGGCGAACCGCTCCGGGTCGCGGTCGGCAGCCGCCAGCACCACGAGCACCGGCTCGCCCGCGGCGACGTGCTGCCCGTCGATGGTCAGCGGCTCGGTGGCGAACCGCCAGGTGGCCAGCTCGACCGGCCCGTCGTACCGCAGCAGCTCCTCCACGCCGCTGTGCAACAGCGCCTCGTCCCCGGCGGCCAGGGCGCCCTGCAACCTGGCCCGCTCGCCCGGGTTGCGCAGCAGCGCGAGCGTCCCGTTGCCGATCAGGTTGATGGTCGTCTCGAACCCGGCGAAGAGCAGGACGAAGCACATGGCCGCGGCCTCGTTCTCGGTCAGGTGCTCGCCGTGGTCGCTGGCCCTGATGAGACCGGAGATCAGGTCGTCGCCGAGGTTCTCGCGCTTGCGGTGGATCAGGTCGGCCAGGTACGTACGGATCTTCTTGACCGAGCGGGCCACCCCGCCGCGCGGGCCGCCGCCGTGCCGGATCATCATGCCGGCCCAGTCCCGGAAGTCGTCCTGGTCCTCCGGTGGGACGCCGAGCATGTCGCAGATGGCGTAGATGGGCAGCGGGAAGGCGAACTCGTGGATCAGGTCCGCGCTGCCGCGCGCGCAGAACGCATCGATCAGCCCATCGGTCAACTCCTGCACCCGGGGCGCGAACTCGGCGGCCCGGCGCGGTGTGAACGCCGCGGAGACCAGCCGGCGCAGCCTGGTGTGGTCCGGCGGGTCGATGTTGAGCAGGTGCGTCATCAGATCGGCGCTGCGCTCCCCCGGGATGCCGACCCGCCCCCTGGCGTGCGCCGCCGCGCTGTGCCGCAGCGGGTTCTTCGACAGCCGCGGGTCCGCGAGCACCCGCTTGGCGTCCGCGTACCGCGTCACGAGCCACGCCTCCACGCCGCTCGGCAGCGTGGTCCGGTACACCGGGGCGTGCTCCCGCAGCCAGGCGTAGGCGGGGTACGGGTCGCTGGCGAACTGCCAGGTGAAGAGGGGCGGGGGTGCGGGGGTGTCCACGTCGGCCGCGGCGGCTGTATCGGCTGTATCGGCTGTACGGGGCGTATCAGTCGAACGGGCCGCGTCAGCCGGATGGGCCGCGTCAGCCGGATGGGCCGCACCGGTCGCACCCGTCGCATCGGCTGCGCTGGCTGCCTCGGCGGCATCGACCGCCTCGGCCGTACGGGCCACACCGGCCGGGCCCGCCACAC
>NZ_JBEHZD010000078.1:0-20222 GCF_040240285.1 Streptomyces sp. HSW2009
GGCCCCCCCCGGGGCGCCCCGGCCCCCGCCCCCCCCCCCCCCCCCCCCCCCCCCCCCCCCCCCCGCCCGCCCGGGGGGGGGGGGGGGGCCCCCCACCCCCCCCCCCCCTCAGCGGTGGTCATCCGCTGACGTTGCTGTCAGCGTTGCCGTCAAACGGCGTTACACAGGACTCTGGCCGTCTGCTTCCACAGGAATATGGGCCACAGTCACTACGCCAGTGAACGAGCTCTCGACCACAATGCGGTCGCCGGGAGAATACACCCAGAATTCCGGTACGGATTCCGCGATGTCCGGCAGATGAGAGATAGAGAATTCAAGCCCCATCTCTATACTCGGAACCGCCAGACTCTCCCATAAAAAGATAAGGCCGCCAGCTTTCGGCGCGAACTGTTGGATTACGATGCCTAGATCGGCGGAACCCGACTCCATCGAGCTGAGCACCAAACCATCAGCAACCGCATCCCACGCAATTGCACCGTCAGAGCTACGCGGGTAATGGCTGAGGCTTTCACGCTCATACTGAAGATGCCGATCCAGGTTCAGCAACTGCACACCCGGCCGCCCAACCCAAGCCAGCCGTCGATCACCCTGCTGATCTGCACGAACCACTCGAACCATAGATCTAGGAAGGAGGTCGGGCCTGGTTCCGTATACACCGTCGAGCGTCACGAATTACCGCCAAGCATTCTCGCGAAATCGTCTTCTGTTCCATTCCATGACACTGCCCACTTACGTGCGGTGTCACCCTTGCCGACTTCCACGTTAATATGGGGGACCTTCACCGGATCGCAATCCATCCTGCACCTCTTGAATTCGCCGTTCACCCGAGTAGTGAATCCCACTACCTTGCCGTAGGTAGTTTGCGCAGATTCGAGACGTCCGATGTACGGCTGCCGAGTAGCTGAATCAACCTCACCCAGCAGATCGAGCGCCTTGTTGCGAGCTTGCTCGAAGCCGTCAAAGCTAGGCAGGGTTACTTCCTTGCACCCTCCTCCGGAGTTGTGCACCAGTATCGGCGTATCCCCCGCCACCACATAATACGTATGCACCCCAGAAACCGTCAGATCATGAGTCCGCTGCAACTCGCTGAAATGACGGGTGGAAGCCCCCGTACCGTCGCACCATCCAGCGTCCGCAGCCGCATGCCCGCCGCGATGTCGCCCACGTCCACCCAGGACTTAGAATCCACCAACCAGAATAACCACCACCTGACGCAAGACGTCTAACCCAACGCCTTTAAGGAACTCCTCCCACACGCCCACATCGGCGTCACCGCCACCGTCTATGCACACGTCCTACTCCGCCTCCAGCACGACGCCATCGACACCCTCAGCACCGCGCTCGGCAGCCGGGAATCCACCGAGACGGCCCGCTCCGGCGCAACGAACCACCACCATCCCGCGCCACTGGCGTCCGCTGACGTTGTCGTCAACTACGGCCGTCAAACGCCAGATCAGCCCCGCCAAGCACAGCTCGGCGGGGCTGATCTTTGCCGCTGCATGGTCCTTCTCATGGCGCAGATGGGTCGAATCGGGTATCGAACCCCATACGGTCCATGAGAACCAACGTTACGGAACCCGACACTTGAGACCCATCAGAAAGAACCGAAGAACCGGTCCCACCAACTCGGCTCCCCGGAACCGTGGAAACGCAAGGGAGTGGGCCCGTCATAGCTTCTTTCAAGAAGTCCTTCCGGAATCGTGATGTACCCCGATTCAGCGAGAACTTGCTCTACTTTCTCAAGGTCATTCGCGTCGAGCTCGCCTTCAGCCTGTGCTTCATCCGTACCCAAGAAGGCGCCAGGATTATCGGCCGCCACCATTGCCAATGGCTTGAACTTGCTCACCAGGGCAACAATCCTCGTCCCACAGACTGTGGCTTCCCCCGGCACTTCGATTCGTCCGTACTGCGCGGAGTCCTGGATGTCTCGATCGATTCCACAAGGCGTCGAGAAGCGAGAACCAATCTGCACAGCCAGACGGCTAAACGAAGCTGCAGCATCGGCCGCATTGTAGTCGGCTGGCGTTTCTGGACATTCGGGATCGTCCAAACGATGCAACAGTTCCATCAGATTCGCATCTCTCTCCATTAATCCTCCAATCATCGAATTCGCTACACCAGGATCGGGTGAAACATTTCCTCAGTGCGGGAAAGCTGTGAGAACCTTCCCAGTGAGAGGTTCGTAACGCACCAGCATTCTCACCCCTCCCACTGACCCGATCACATTCTGAACCGCAGGTTCGCCCCTCTTGGTCTTCAGGGTTCTCTCGGCATGCACAGCCGATCCCTTGTACCAGGTCCTTTGACTATTTGGACTCGTCACCACGTCAGCAACAGCATCCAAAATCTGGTCATCAGACCACCCCTGCGGGAAAGCGTCCTTACCGGGCGCACCCGGGTACCTGTGACCATCAAGGATATGATCCGCCCTCTCGTCACCGATCAGCTCCCGACCAATTCCGCAGTTGCTGTTGTGAACGAGAACCGACGTCTCCCCCGCCACCACATAATACGTATGCACCCCAGAAACCGTCAGATCATGAGTCCGCTGCAACTCGCTGAAATGACGGGTCGAGGCCACCCGTACCGTCGTGCCGTCCGGCGTCCGCAGTCGCATGCCCGCCGTGATGTCGCCCGCGTCCACCCAGGTCTTAGAGTCCACCACCCAGAACGGGTGCGTCACCGTCGCGACCAGGGAGTTTCGCTCGTCGCCGGTCACCTTCAGGTCGACGAAGTCCTTGTCGTCTTCCGTGACGATGGTGCCGACCACCTCGCGGGGTGCGGTCTCGCCCGTTTCGGGGTCGGTTACCAGGACCTTGTCGCCGGTCTTGACGTCCTTGATGGGGCGAGTGGTGCCGTCCGCCAGGAGGACGTCCGTTTCGGGGAGGAAGCTGTGGGTGGGGCAATCCGAGGGAACCGGCTTCGAGCGGGCCCTCTTGCCTGAGCCGAGACGCTTGAGGCCCTTGCCAACGAGCGTGCCGGCCAGCTTTCCTGCCCTGCCGACTGCGAAACCTGCCGCCCCCTCCTTGACACAATCCCATTGGGCCGGACTCCCGGCGCATTCCAGGATCTTGGGAAGGTCAGGCGCGAAGAGTTTGGCGAAACCTATGCCACTCCGCTTCATGAGGCCTGGAAACCCATACCCCCCGAAAGCCCTCCTGACGTCCTTGTAGGGGTCCCCCATGTGGAACGGGTTGACATCGTCCGTCGACGCCGTAGCCCGATATGTGACCGGCCGATACCGAGCGACCGGCCGATACCGAGTAATCGGCCGCCCCACAAACCCACTACCCCCGCCCCCACCACTACCAAGGCGAGCGCCCGCCCCATGGCCGTAGCTGCTGCGTACGTACCGTTTGACCGTGTTGATGACGTGCTGGGCGAACTTCCTGACGAGCGAGCCCAAGCCGCCGAACCACATCCCACTCGGATCGCTATAAACCAGCGGGTTGTTGTTCCCGTACGAATACCCGTGCATCTGTTGGGAGTCCGTCAGGTCCATGACCGGGTCGACGCTGATGAAGCGGCCCAGTTTCGGGTCGTACTCGCGGGCGCCCAGATGCGTGAGGCCCGTCGTGGTGTCCCTCGTGCCGCCGATGAAGCCCTTCGTGCCGGGCCAGGTCGTCGGGTCGGTGCCGCGGGGGGCGCCGAAGGGGAGGGAGCGGCGTTGGGTGAGGGACTGGTCCGTGGCCTTGACGGCCAGTTCGCCCGTGCCGTGGTGGTCGCCGATGGTGTACGTGACGCTGCGGTCGTCGTGGACGACGGCCTGGTGGCCGTCGCCCAGGCCCAGGTAGCGGGTGGCCTTGGCCTTGGTCGCGCCCTTGGCGAGGGTGACTTCCGTGTGGCCCAGGTAGAGCGTGGTTTCGGTGTCGGTGCGGCCGATGAGGCGGCTGCCTTCGGCGTCGTACAGGTAGCTCGTGGTGCGGGTGCCCTTGTCGCCGACGGGTTCGGTGACCTTGGCCAGGTGGCCTTCCGCGTCCCAGGTCAGGTTCTGGGTGTCGCCGGCCAGGGTGCGGGCCCGCGTGTTGCCGGCCGCGTCGTAGTCGTAGCTGTCCAGCGCCGTGCCCGTGGGCCCCTTCGTGGCGACCGAGGTCAGCGCGTGCGGGCGGGGCTGGCCGGGGGCCGGGTAGCTGTAGGTGCGGGTGGTGTTCCCCGCCGCGGCGCCGCTCAGGTCGTGTTCGGTCTCGGTGAGCCGGTTGCCGACCTTGTCGTACGTGAAGGACTGCCAGTACGGGGCCGGGCCGCCGATCACCTCGCCCGCGGGGGCCTTCGCGCAGCTCGCCGTGGGCTGGGTCCACGCCTGGGTGAGGCGGCGCAGGTGGTCGTAGGTGAAGCACTGGTTGTCGGTGCCCGACCTGGACACGTCGGCGATCGAGGTGACGTTGCCGATCTGGTCGTACTGGTAGGTGGCGCTGCGGTCCACGCCGGCGACGTCCTCGCGGTCGACCCGGGCGTTGGAGACCCGCTGGGTGCCCCACTCGTACGCGTACGTGGCCCACGTCTTGCGCTGGCCGTCGGTCAGGCCGAGCGCGTACTGCTGCGGCTTGCCCGTCAGGGTGTGCGTGATGCCGGCCCGGAAGCCGTCGCCGATCAGCAGGTTGGGGCGCTGGGTGCCCGCCTCGTACTGGTAGCTGACGGCGCCGCCGGGCAGTGACCCCGCCTCGCCGTAGTTGAGGCCGCGTTGCAGGCCGGAGAGGTGGAAGCTCTGCCCCGTCTGGTACGTGCCGGCCAGCGCGCCCTCCACCGCCGGGATCACGATCTCGCTCTTGAGCGCCCGGTAGAGCCGGTCGAAGTAGGTGACCTTCGAGGTGTAGGCGTGGCCGTCGACGTACCGGGTGGATTCGGCGAGTTGGCCCTTGCCGCCGCGCACCGTGTCGTACACCCACGAGGCGCGGAGCGTGCCGGTTGCCGTGGACTCGCGCAGTTCCGTCTTGCGGCCGAGGCCGTCGTAGACGTGGACCAGGGTCGTGTCGCGGGCGTCGGTGGTGGAGGTGAGTTGGTCGCGGTCGTCGTAGCGGCTGTGCGTGGTGCCCTTGTCCGGGTCGTCCGCACGGATCTGCCGGCCCTGCTGGTCGTACGCGTAGCCCCAGGTGTTGCCGGCCGGGTCGGTGACCTTCGCGAGCTGGCCGGCGGGGGTGTACGCGTAGCGGGTGGTGTCGAAGGCGGCGTCCGCCGAGCGCGCGTGGTGCTGGCGCAGTTCGATGGTCTGGTCGCGGCCGTCGACGATGCTGGTGGTGGCGGTGCCGCCGTCCGGCGGGATGACCGTGGTGCGGTCGCCGCCGTGCAGGGTGCGGGTGGTGGCGAGCACCTTGCCGCCGTCGCCGTTGCCCGCCACCTCGCGCAGCTCGGTCTCCCGGCCGAGGCCGTCGTAGCTGTGCCAGGTCTGCGTCTCCACCGACAGCGCGTTGTCCAGCGCAAACAGGTCGGTGCGCGGGGCGCCCTCCGCGTAGTACGGGGCGAACTTCTTCACGGTCAGCCCGCGGTCGTCGTAGAAGACGTCCGCGAGCACCCGGCCGCCGCCCGGGCCCGGCTCCTGCACCTGCCGCTCGCGCAGCAGGCCGTCCAGGATCTGGTACGAGGTGCGCTGGCCGCCGGAGTTCTCCAGCGTCTTGGTGCCGATGGCGACGGCCTTGCCCTCGGTGACGGTGTACGTGAACTCGTAGTTGGCCGGCGTCGCGTTCGAGGAGGCCCGGTCGGCGAGCCAGATCTTGGTGGCCCGGCCGAGCGCGTCGTACGCGTACTTGGTGTGGTTGTCGTTGGTGTCGGTGATCGTGGTGGGTTGGCCGGTCGCGA
Source organism: Streptomyces sp. HSW2009 (assembly GCF_040240285.1). NCBI lineage: Bacteria > Bacillati > Actinomycetota > Actinomycetes > Kitasatosporales > Streptomycetaceae > Streptomyces > Streptomyces sp. HSW2009. The sequence continues at coordinate 5,794 of NZ_JBEHZD010000078.1, forward strand.
CGTCGAGCTGGGTGGTGGTGGTCTGGGCGGTGGTCGCGTCCCCCGCCGTGGCGGGCGGCGTGGTCTCGGTGATCTGGGTGGGGTGGCCGGTGGCCGGCGCGTACGCGGTGGTGGTGGTCCGGCCGTCGGTGCGGGCCTGGCGGACCGGGGCCGCGTCGCCGGTGGCGGTCACCGTCGCGGTCAGGTCGGTCTCGGTCAGCACCCGCCCGTAGCCGTCGACGCTCCGGCCGCTCTCCAGGTAGGTGGCCTTGGTGCCGTCGTGGGACTTGAGGGTGGCCGTCGCGGTGGTGTCGCCCTTGGTGGGGGTGGCGCCGTAGCCGCCGCCGTCGTACGCGGTGCGCACGTCGCCGATGACGTCCTTGGTCCGGTCGGGCGTGGCGGCGCAGCCCACGGCCACGGTCTCCTCGCGGGCGGTCAGCCCGAGCAGGTTTACCGCGGTGTTGTCGGCGTAGCTGGTGCGGGTGCAGCGGTCGTCGCTGCTGGTGGCCGTGTCGCCCGCGTCGTCGACCTGGGTGATGCGGCCGGCGACCGTGTCGTAGCTGGTGGTGGCCTCGGTGGTGCGCCACTTCTGGCCGGCGCCGTCGTCCAGCGACGTCCACTCCTTGACGTGGCCGGTGCCGGTCAGGTCGGAGGTGACGGTGCCCCAGTCGCGGACGCGCTGTGCGGTCTGGTGGTGCCAGGGCCGTTCGACGGACTTGCTCAGCACCTTGCCGCCAGGCCCGGAGAAGGTGACGGTCTTGTAGCCGAAGCCGGCGGTCGCCGGGTGGTCGGGGATGGGGTCGCCCTCACCGGCGCCGAGGGTGGCGCTGACCTTCTTGGTGCCGCCCGACGGGGCGGCGCGGTCGCCGTCCATGCCGCGCAGGAAGTAGTGCTCCTCCTGCGTCTTCATGCCGTCGGCGCCCTGCCCGCCGGAGTTGACCCGTACGTGGCCGTAGCCGCGCCACTGGGACCAGGTGCGGTGCTTCTCCTTGGTCAGGCCGTCGTCGTCGTCGAAGTGCCAGGCCGCGTCGCCCAGATAGGTGTAGCGGGTGACCTGGTCGGGGGCGCCGCCGGTGCGGTCGCTGCCGGTCGTCGAGGTGACGACGTACTTGTTGAACCAGTGCGTTTCCGGGTCGTCGGTGTTGGAGCCGCCCATGAACTGCGGGAAGCAGCGGGTGGTGTTGGACTGCGGGGTGGGCAGGCTGGCGTGCGCGCAGGCCGGGGCGGAGTAGCCGACGTCGACCTGTCCGCCGTACTCGTCGGAGACGGCGGACAGGCGGGACTTGATGAACGGCGCGTAGCCGTCGCCCGTCTTGTCCAGCCGGTTCTCCAACTGGGTGTAGGCGAACGTCGTCTTCGGCAGGGTGATCGGGGTGGCCGTGGCGTGCCCGGTGTGCTGGATGGAGTCGAGCAGCAGTTGCCGGTCCACGTCGGCCTCGCCCCAGCGGTGGCCGAGCGCCCAGGTGTCGACCTTGGCGTACCCGGTGCCCTTCAGGGTCTCCGCGCTGACCTCGACCAGCCGCTTGCGGGTGAAGAAGCTGGGGGACAGCCGGCCCTTGTCACAGGTGGTGCCGGCCTTGCAGTTGAGGTCCCAGGGCGTGTCGTACCAGTAGAACTTCTTGTCGTCGATGGTCTCCGGCGCGCAGGTCACCCCGGTCTGCGGCAGGCACCGCTCGGCCTGCCCGAAGTCGACCCTGGCCAGCGCCTTCTCGGCGTACAGGTCACCGGACTTCAGGCCGTACTCGATGCGGTCCAGGTAGCCGCCGCGGGTGTACGGGGTGTCGTCGGTGTCCTTGAGGTTGCGACCGTAGGAGTTGGTCTCCTTGTCGTAGTAGTAGGCCATGGCGTTGCCGTGCACGTCGACGACGTAGTCGAGGTTCCAGCGCCACGCCTGTTGGCACCAGGAGTCGGCGAAGGCGGCCTTGTGGCACGGCTCGTTCGCGTCGTCGCCGTAGACCGGGGCGGTCCAGGTGGAGTCGGTGGTCTCCTTGCCGCTGGCCCAGCCGGGGAGGCGGTGGTAGCCGAAGAAGTACTGGGTGCCGTCGGTGTCGGTCACCCGCCAGTACTCGTTGTCGTTGTCCCCGTTGGCCCGGTCGCCGCTGGTCAGCCGGGTGATCTTGGTGCCGTCGTCCTTGCGGAGCTGCCACTGGTCCTTGCCGGTGGGGACGAGTTCGCCGCCCTTGCCGTTCAGGGTGAGGAACGCGTTGTCGTAGCCCCAGCACAGGTCGCCCGGCTCGTTGCCGTCGGCGTTCTTCACACCGTCGTCGTAGCAGGGCTTGTAGCGCCGCTCGATGAACCCGGGCGAGAGGTCGAAGCCGTCGCCGACCCAGGACGCCTGGTTGTTGGTGGAGCTGGTGCGGCCGTCCAGCGAGCCGGACGAGTACGACAGGCTCAGGTCGGGGGCCAGGTCGCCGGGGACGTCCGGCGCCTCCATCGGGTAGGACCAACTGAAGTCGCCGGTGTTCAGGTCGGTCTGCCAGGCGGCGGACGGGGCGAGCGTGCTCGCCTTGTAGTCGCCGGTCTTGCCCTCGTCACCGGCGACGGCGGCGAGCACGGTCGGCGCGCCGGAGTGCAGCGGCACGGTGGCCGCTCGGAGCGTGCGCCGCTCGGTGTCGTTGACCGTCGCCACGGGCGTCTCCACCCGGCACTTCGCCTCGTCCGGCGAGGTCAGCGCACAGGCCGGGAGCTGGACGAGGGTGAGCCGGGAGAGGTAGCCGCCGCCGTACGCCTCGGCGAAGGCGGAGTAGTCGAGTTCGAGGGTGGCGGCGGTGGCCGGGCCGCTCGGGGTGGCTGTGGGTGTGTCGCGGGGCGTGCCCGTGGGTGTGTCGGGGTTCGCCCCGTCGGGGGTTGCCGCGGGTGTGTTCTCCGGCGTGCCCGTGGGTGTGTCGGTGCCTGACGACTTGGGTGTGTCGGTGGCGGCGCCGGCGGCCGGCTGCTGGGCGGTCAGCGAGACCAACACGCCTGCCACACCGGCGCGTTCGGCCGTCTTGCGCGGCTCGATGCGGACGGTGACCTCGGACTCCGCGGCGCCGGCGACCGTACGGGGTGCCGTACCGGATTCCGTACGGGATGTCGCACGCGGCGCCGCGCCCGACTGGGTACGCGCCGTCGCGCCGGTTCGCGTACGAGGCTTCGCGGTCTCGCCCGCGGCCTGGCGGTCGGGCTGTACCGGGGCCAGCGTGATCGGCAGGGTGCCGGCGCGTACCGGGGACGGGGTGGCCGCCTTCGCCGGCGAACGGCGCTGGTCGGCGGCGGGCAGCCGGACCGTGGCGGTACCGGGCCGCGGCCAACTGGCCCGCGGCGCCCGACGCGGGGTGCGCGGGCCCTCGTTGGCCGCCCGCGGCTTGGCCGCGCCGAAGTCGGCGCCGGCGACGGGACGTTCGGAGCGCGGCAGGTCGGGCCGGCCGCTGCCGTCGTCGGCCGCGCTGGCCCCGGTCTCGCCGGTGGCCTGCACCAGGCCGGCGATCAACGCCACCGAGACGAGCACGCCGACTCTTCGGCGCGTCGCCCGTCTGCGCCGGGGTGCGGTGGGTCTGTCGTTCATCGTTCTCCTCACTGTCTTCGGGGTGCAGCAGGTCCCTTGCGGATCGCTGCGGGTTTCGCCACGGGCGCTACCGGTCTCGCCGCGGGGGCGGTTCCGGTCGCGCCGCGGGTCACTGCGGGTCGCCGCGGTGCGGCAGGGAGGCGGGTGCGCGTACGGGTACGCGCACGCGTGCGAGACGGATGGGGGTGCGGGCCGGGCCGGCCCGTACCCCGGGGAGACCGACCCCCGTGGGGAAACCGGCCCGCCGCGGGACGCCCGGTGCTTCACGGAAGCCCGGTACTTCACGGGGCGCCCGGTCGGGACGGGAGCTGGCCGGGGCCGGCCGCATCGGCGACCCCGGCGCGCCCCGGGCCCGCGGCGGGGCGGGGCCGGAACGCACCGGGGTGGCCCGGCGGGGCGGGGCGGCCGGCCGCAGGCAACGATCGCCGTGCGGCGGGCCGCCCCGGTCCGTCGTCAGCCCTGCGGGACCTCCGTCGGGACGCCGCCCCTGGCCTCGGCCAACCAGGCGAGTTGCTCATCGCTGAGCGCACCCTGGAAGGCCCACACGTCGTCCACCGCACCGGGCCAGTACTCGCCGAAGGCGCCGGCGGTCTTGGCCCGGCCGACCTGGAGCGCCTTGGTGCCGGCGAAGGACAGCGCGTTGTCGGCCCAGGAGACCCGGTTAGTGCAGGTGGCGTCGTCGGCGCTGCCGTCGCCGTCGGTGTCGGGGCAGACCAGGGCCTCGGGTTGGCCGTTGACGTAGAGCCTGAGTTGGTCGGCGAAGCCGTCGTAGACGAGGGCCAGGTGGTTCCAGTCGCGGACGTCGACGAAGGAGCCGCTCTGCACGGTGGTCACCGCCGCGCCGTCGGCGTCGGTGGCCGGCAGCGTCACCTGCCAGCGCCCCGGGGAGTCCGCGCCGGGGCCCGGCACCCAGCGGACGGTGACCGCGCTGCGCCGGTCGCCCTCGATGCTGAGCACCGTGGCGGGCCCGTCCGGCACCGCGGCTGCCTGTGCCCAGCCGGCGACGGTGAAGCTGGCCGCGGTGTCCACGGGGGTGCCGCCGGTCGCGGCGTGGTCGTCCTTGCCGTCCAGGAGCAGCGCCCCGCCGTCCACCCAGCCGGGGCCGATGCGGGCGCCGGAGGCGAGGGTGAGCGGCCGGCGGGCGGCGGACTCGTCGGGCGAGGTGGCGGGTGTGCCGGTGGCCGCGTCCAGCTTCCAGCGGCCCTTGACCAGCGGGCGCTGCCGGAAGAGCTGCCGCACCTCGTCGTCGGTGACCACCCGGTCGTAGAGCCGCACCTCGTCCAGGTCGCCGCGGAAGAAGCCGCCCGGCCCGTCCGCGTACTGGGCGGCACCCAGGCTGACCTGGCCGCGGGCCAGCCACGGGGTGGTGAACGGCTCGGTGGCCTTCAGCGCGCCGTTGACGTACAGCTTGAGCTCGCCGACGTCGTAGTCGTACGCGGCGACGACGTGCGCCCACTCGCCGAGCCCGGCGCCGGCGCAGGTCGGCTGGGTCTCGGGGCAGGGGCGTTGGGCGGCGCGGGTCACGGGGGCGTTCGGGTCGTCGGCGCCGGCGCGCAGGAAGACCCAGCCGAGGGTGGGCGAGTGGTAGAGCTCGAAGCCGCGCAGGGTGCTGCCGGCCTGGCTGACGGCGACCATCGAGCGGTCGCCGCGGTCCCTTGGCAGCCTGGCCCACAGCGAGAGCGCGAAGCTCTGGTGGGTGTCCAGGACGGGTTGGCCGGTGCGGACGTGGTCGTCGGTGCCGTCCAGGGTGAGGGCGGTGCCGGCGACGCCGGGCGCGCCCAGCGTCGGGCCGCCGTGCGCGGTGCCGGCGACGCGCTGGCCGCGGCCGGTGACGGCGGGCGCGGTGGCGTCCTCGTCCAGGTTCCACACCACCTTGGCCGGCCGCCCGCCCGAGGTGACCGGCTGCCGTGCGGCCAGCGTGCCGAGTTGGGCGTCGCTGAGCTGGTAGTCGAAGAGCTGCGCCTCGTCCAGGTCGCCGGTGAAGTGGCCTTCGCGGCTGCCGTAGTGGGAGGCGACGCCGAGGTAGGTGGCGCCGCGGGCGTCCCACGGGTCGCGGTAGGCGGCGGTGCCGGCCAGCTTCCCGTTGACGTACAGCCGCAGTTCGCCCGCCGGGTGGTCGAAGACGCCGGCGAGGTGGGTCCAGGTGCCGAGCCGGCCGGCCGGGCAGCCGGTGTCGGCGGCCGGGCAGGGGGCCTGGGCGGCGCGGGCCACGCCGTTGCCGGTGGCGGCGTCGCCGGTGTGCCGCAGGAACACCCAGCCGCCGGACGCGCTGGAGTAGTACAGCTCGTAGCCGCTGGCGTGGGTGCCGGCCTGGGCGAGGACGACCGGGGTGCCGCTCACCCCGCCGGCGGGCAGCTTGGCCCAGGCGGCGACGGTGAAGCTCTTGCCGGTGTTGAGGACGGGCGATGCGGTGGCGGCGTAGTCGTCGGTGCCGTCCAGGTGCAGGCCGCCGCCGGTCACGCCGGCGGTGCCGGCCCGCGCCCCGCCCGCCCCCCCCGCCGGCCCGCCCCCCCCCCCCCCCCCGCCCCCCGGGGCGGGGGGCGGGGCGGTGGGTTGGCCGGGGAGGGGGGGGGGTTGGCCGGCGCGGACCCGGAAGGAGTAGGTACGGGGTTCGCTGCCGTTGCCGGCGGCGTCGAAGGCCTGCGCGGTGATGAAGTTGACGCCGGGCCTGGTCGGCAGGAAGCGGAGGGACTTGGCGCCGCCGCCCGAGGTGTTCAGGGTGTGCTTGCTGCTGGGCTGCTCGTTGACGCCGAACCAGTAGCGCACCACGTCGGGCGTGGCCGATTCGATGGCGAAGGTGCCGTACCGGCCCACCCCGTCCCGCCAGGGGTCCTCCGGGTTCTCCGGGTCGGACGCCGGGTACTGCCCGGAGCTGATGGTGGGGCCGGCCGGCACGCTGGTGTCGAGCACCAGGTTGCAGCCGTGCGCCGATCCGTCGTAGCTCCAGGGCGACCACTGGGCGCCGTCCCACACCCGGACGTGCCAGTCGACCCGCTTGTTCTTGGGCAGGCTGGCCGGCAGCCTGGTGGAGAAGTCGGAGCCGGAGCGCTTGCGGGTGCTGGTGGCCGAGGTCCAGCGCGGCTTCCAACCCTGTCCGTCGCCGGCGTCCCAGGTGGCTTGGAACTGCACGCCCACGCTGTCGCCGTCGGGGTCGGTCACGTGGTTCACCCGCACCGTGGGCAGCGACCGCACGCGCACCGCGCGGTCCGCCGGCTGGCAGGTGCCGCCGGGGTCCGAGGTGAGCTGGGCGGTGCGCAGTTGGGTGGGCCTGCGGTTGTACTTCACCCGCAGGTACGCGTCGTCGGCGAACCGCTTCCAGCCGTACCGGTCGCCCTCGTTGGAGGCGCGCAGGCCGAAGGTGATCGAGGGCCAACCCTGCTCGGCCGCCTGCCGCACCACGCCGGCCACCTCGAACTCGGCGTCGGCCGCCGCGCACCCGTCGGCGCCGTACGCGAAGCTCTTGCTCCGCAGGTGGTCGGCCCAGAAGCCGCTGGCGTTCTGGGAGTTCCAGGTGGTGGCCGACGAGATGGCCTTCGTACGCCACAACTGCACCTCCCGCGCGTCACAGGAGGCGGCGTGCGTCTCGCGCACCACGAACTCGGCGGAGAGGACGGAGCGGCCGGTGAAGCGGGAGCTGGGGATCTGGTAGAAGAGCCGCTTGGTGTCCTCGGGCTTGCAGTAGGCCCAGCCGCAGTAGCCGAGCCCGGCGTCCGGGTCGCCGTTGAACTTCCACTGCGGGGTGCCGGCCCAGTACTGCGAGGCCACCGTCCAGGAGGAGGCCCGCGGGGAGTACCACTGCGGGTCGATGTACACCGGGTAGACGGTGTCCGCGCCGGTCAGCAGCTCCGCGTCGGGCGTGAGCACCAGCTCGGAACCGCCACCGCCGACCTCCACGCCGACCGGCGCCGGCCGCCCACCGCCGGCGCTGCCGGGCGCGGGGACGGGCGCGGTGTCCGTACGGGGTGTGGGGGCGGTGGTGGAGTTCGCCGTCCGCGGCGTGGGCCCGGTGGTGCCGGGGTTGGTGGTGCCGTGCTCGGCGGCGGCGGACCGGCTGGTGGTGCCGTTGTTGCTGGTGTCGTCATTGCTGCTGCCGGGCCGGCTGTTGGCGGCGGGCCGGCTGTTGGTGGGCCGGCTGGCCGCGGACCGGCCGATGGTGGCACCGGCCGTACGGGCGTTGCCGGCGCGGGCCGGCTGCGTGCCGCTGGAGTCCCACATCACCGGCTGCGGCGCCTCGAACACGGCGTTGCCCGCACCGTGGTCCACGGCCTCCAGGGCGCCGCCGGGCGCCTCGCGTACGGTCACGCCGTCCGCGGCGATCCGCAACCGCAGCTCGGCCAGTTCCTTGCTGGCCGCGGCCTCGGCGCTCTTGACCACCAGGAGCTGGGAGAAGCCGTCCACCTCGGCGGTCAGCCGCAGGTCGACCCCGGGCAGCACCTCCGGGTAGACGGCGGCCTCGGCCGCCAGCCGCGGTGCGGGGAGCGGCTTCGGCCAGCTCAACGCGAGTTCGCGGCCGGCTCGCCGGAGCCTGGCCATGGGCGCCGTGCCGCCGCCGGAGAACGCCACGTCCACCGCCGTACCGCCGGGCACCACCGTGCCGTCCGGCGACCGGTGCAGCGTCGTGTCGACCGGCCGCCATCCGGCGCCGTCGCGCACCCGCACCGGGCGTACGTGCTCACGCGCCTCCAACTCGCCCCCGGGCGTGGCGAACACCTCACTGGTCTCGGTCCGCAGCGAGGTCACCTCGACGCGGGCGCCGGTGCGGCGGGCCAGGGCCAGGGCGGCGGATTCGGTGGGTGCGGTGTCGGTGGACGACGCGGTGCCGGTGGACGCGGGTGCGGCGCCGCCGGAGCGGTCCGCGGAATGTCCGGCGGGGCGTTCGGCTGAACGTTTCTTCGCCGCCCCCTCCACGTCGCGCTTCCGCGCCCCGGGCGGCCCGTCGGCACCGACACCGGCACCGGCCCGACCATCGACGGACGCCGACTCCTGCGAGGCCGCCGACTCCTTCGCCGGGCGGCCGTTCGCCTCCGCCGACCCCGCGGGCAGCAGCCCCACCGCCAGGGCGACGCCGAGCGCCCCCACCACACCGCGCACCCCACGCAGCCGTCTTCGCCCCGCCATTCCCCGACCCCTCCCTCAGCGCACGACGATCGGCGTCGCACAACGCGGGTGACCGTAGGGATACGCAGCGGAGTTGGTCCACACCAACAAATACCCCTAGAAGCCTCAAAGGATCTTCACAGGTCGACATGTCGATATGACGCTGATCACAACTTCAACCAGCAGGTGAGAGCCGGATGACGTCTGGGGGTGGCATACACAACGGCTACACATCATGGATGAGTCGTGTGCACACAGTGAAGTAGAGGCAGGCCACGAGGGGCGGATGCGGCGCGCGGGGCGCCCCCACCCACCTAATCCAGCAACGGATTGGGCCGATCCGCCACCACGTCCTGAGCCGCCCGGACGAACCCACGGAGTTGCTGCGTCGTCGACGCGGTGCGCCACAGGAGGCGCCAGTCGAAGGGCTGGGCGTCCTCGATCGGCACGTACGCGACGTCGGGGCGGGAGTCGAAGCGCTGGGCGTGGGCGGGGACCGGGTAGACGCCGCGGCCCGCGCCGACCAGGGCCAGCATCTCTTGGATGGTGCCGAAGTCCGGGCCGCGTTCGACGGGGCGGCCGGCGGGGGTGGCCGGCGGCACGGCCAGGGCGTCCACCTCGGGCGTGAGCAGCCGGGGGCGCAGTACGGCGGTTCGGGCCAGGTCGTCGAGGCGGACCGCGGCGCGGCGGGCGAAGGGGTGCCGGGCCGAGACGGCGAGCACCGGCGCCTCACTGAAGAGCACCGGGCTCTCGCTCATCCCGGTCCACAGCGCCGGGGCCACACAGAGCAGCACGTCGATCTCGTCACCGGCGAGGAGGGTCGTGGCGTCGGCGTACCGCTGTTCGAGCGCCTGCACCTCGCCGCCGGGGTGCCTGGCCCGGAAGACCTCCGCCACCTCGTACACGAGCATGCCGACCCCGGCGCCGATGAAGCCCACCCGCAACACCCCGCCGCCGCCCCGGCCGGCCTCGATCGCGCGGGCCACGGCCGCCTGGATCTGCTCGTACGCCGGGGCCAGGTCGTCGCGGAGTTGGCTGCCGATGGGCGTCAGTGTGACCAGCCGGCTGGTGCGGTCGAACAGCTTGGCCCCGATGCGGTGTTCCAGCTTCTTGACGGCCTGGCTGATCCGGGCCGACGACACGTGCAGCCGTTCGGCCGTCCGACCGAAGTGCAGTTCGTCGGCGAGCGTCAGAAAGATCTCGATGTCGCGCTGCTCCACCCTGCCCCCTTATGCATAACCCCTAGGTTAACGGACCGTTCGGATTAAGCCGTTGTTCACGGTTGGCCGATGGCCGAGAGTTAAGTCAACGCAGCGGCCGGGCGGGCACGGGAACCGGCCGAGAGGCACGGGCCCGATCCGTCCGCCTCGTTCCACCGCGTTCCACCACCCTCCGGTGGCGGCCGGGCGGTCCGCGGAAGCGGTCCGTAAGAACGGTCCGCAGGAACAGGGCACCCAACCCACCACACCCTCCGGGCACACCCATGCCTCCACCCACGCCGACACCCGCACCAACTGCCCAGCGGCTCAAGCCACTTCGGCCGCCTCAACCACTCCAACCTCAACCTCAACGGGGGAATCACCATGACGCACGGAACGACGCTCATCCTGGGCGGCACCGGCAAGACCGGCGGCCGGCTCGTCCGCCGACTGACCGCACAGGGGCTGCCGGTGCGGATCGGCTCGCGCTCCGGCGGGCTGCCCTTCGACTGGGAGCAGCCGGCGACCTGGGGTCCGGCGCTCGACGGGGTGCACGCCGCGTACGTCTCCTACTACCCCGACCTGGCCGTGCCCGGCGCGGTCGAGACGGTCACGGCCTTCACCGAGTTGGCCGTTGCCCGCGGCGTCCAGAAGCTGGTGCTGCTCTCGGGCCGCGGCGAAGACGCGGCGCTGACCTGCGAGAAGGCGTTCGCGGCTGCGGCCGGCAGCGGGAACGGCGCCGGCTCCGACGCCGACTGGACCGTCCTGCGCTGTAGTTGGTTCAGCCAGAACTTCAGCGAGGGCTACCTATACGAACCGGTCATCGGCGGCACGGTGGCACTACCCGCGGGGCCGGTCGGCGAGCCGTTCATCGACGCGGACGACATCGCCGACGTGGCGGCTGCGGTGCTCACCGAGGACGGGCACACGGGCCGGGTCTACGAGCTCACCGGCCCCCGGCTGCTCACCTTCGCCGACGCGGTCGCGGCCATCGCCGCCGCCACCGGGCGCCGCGTCGACTACGTACGGATGGAGTTGGCCGACTACGCCACCGCGCTCGCGGCCGAACAGGTGCCGGCCGATGTCGCCGCCTTCCTGACCCATCTGTTCGGGACGGTGCTCGATGGCCGAAACGCTCGGGTCACGGACGACGTACGGCGCGTACTCGGCCGCCCCGCGCGTGACTTCGACGACTACGCCAAGGACGCGGCGGCGGCCGGCGCCTGGAACGGAGCGTGAGGAAGACATGTCACTGAAGACCCTGCACACCGCCGCACTGCTCGCGGCGACGCTCACCACCGGTCTGATGGCCGGCCTGTTCGCGGCCTTCTCGTACGCGGTCATGCCCGGGCTCGGCAAGGCCGGCGACCGCACCTTCGTGGAGGGCATGCAGCGGATCAACACCGCCATCCTCAACGGCTGGTTCATGTCCTGCTTCCTGGGCGGCCTGGCCTTCACCGCGCTGGCCCTGTTCCTGAACCTGCGCTCCGGAACCGACCGCTCCGCACTCCCGTGGATCATCGCCGGCCTCGCCCTCTACCTGACGATGTTCCTCGTCACCAGCGCCGTCAACGTGCCGCTCAACGACGCGCTGGCGAAGGCCGCGACGTCAGGAAACGCTGCCGAACTGGCCGCCGCCCGGCATGACTTCGAGTCGAAGTGGGTCACCTGGAACACGGTCCGCACCGTCGCCAACGTCGCCGCCTTCGCGGCCCTCATCTGGGCCCTCGTCCTCCACGGCCGCGCCACGCCGACCGAGGCGGAAGCACTGGGCGCGAGCGGGACGACCCGCGGCTCCACCGCGGCGGGCGCACCGTCCCACCCGGGGCCGACAAGCCCGACCGCACGGCCCGCGGGGGCCGGACCTCAGGGCACGGGTCCGTACGCAACGAGTTCGTACGCATCGAGTTCGTACGGGTCAGGTTCGCACGGGTCGGGTTCGCACGGGTCAGGTTCGCACGGGTCAGGTTCGCACGGCCGGGTGCACGCGGATCGGATGACGGCGTGAGCTCGTACGGCTGAGCTCGTACGGCGTGAGTGCGTACGCGGCGGGGCCGGGCGACCACAATGGCGGGCGGTCACGTGCCGGGCGGTCAGGTGGCGGGCCCGGCGCCCGGAGCGGCAGCGGGACCAGCATCCGTCTCGGCGCCCAACCCCGCGGCCAGCTCGGCCAGATAGCCGGCGACCGGGCCACAACTGAGGAACCCACTGCCAGCACCGCCCAACTCGCCTGCCGCAGGCGTCAGTTCAGCGCGAGCCCGGAGCATCACAGGGCGGTCGCCGAGGGTGATGGCGGCCCGGGCCAGCAGGCACCACAGAGCCTCCCGCAGCAGGTCGGCGGGGGGCTCCGGGGCCTGTCGGAGCGCGTCGGCGGCCCGTTCCCGGCGGCCCAGGGCCAGCAACACCAGCGGACGGGCCCACGGTGCGTACGGGCCCCAGTCGGTGTCCGGGTCGGTCTGCGCGGGCAGGCCGTGCGAGAGCCGCAGACAGAGCAGCGCCAACGCGACCCACCCCCGTTCGAGCCCCGGCATGCCGGCCCCCGCGAGCAACCCGCCGACCTCCCGGTACGCGGCCTCGGCCACCTCGTAGCGGGCGGGCGGGTGCTCCGCAGCCGGCGGGTTCGGCGCCCGGCGCGCCCCTCCTTCCGGTGCGGGCGCCGCCGGACCCGGCCCGTACGCGGCGAGGCGGAGCGCCCGGTACCCCCGGGTGAAGACGCCCACCAGCGGCAGTTCGTGCCGTGCGGCCAGCCGGTCGGCGGCCTCGGCGTGCCGGTCGGCCGTACCGAAGTCGGCCAGTGCGCTGCGGGCCTGGACCCGGATGAGGTGGCCCAGCACCTCGTAGGTGACCAGTCCGTGCCGGGCGGCCAGGGCCACCAGTTCGTCCCCGATCCCGTCCCGGCGCGGCGCCAGCCCCGAGCGCCGGCAGCTCTGCATGAACAGCCCGTTGAGCGCGAACGCGAGCAGCTGCGGGTCGTCCAGCCACCGGGCGAGCGCGACGGCCTCCCGGGCCGCGGAAGCGGGACGGGTACGCGGCTCGGGAGCCGCGGAAGCAGGGCGGGTACGCGCGCGCGGGCCCGCGTCCTCCGCCGCCCCGCTGACCTCGGCACCGTCCGCCAGCCCCACCGGCCGCTCGCCGACACGGACGACAGGGCGGCCGGTCGGTCCCCCACCGACCCCACCCTCCGCTCCGGCCCCAGCGCCCTCGGCCGCCCCGCGCCCACTCGCCGTACGGGCCGTGCCCGCCGTACGGACCGTGCCCGCCGCAGCGCCCGCACCGCCCGCACCGCCCGCACCCGGCGTACAGGCCGGCTCCGACGGCGTACCGCGGGACTCCACGGCGATGGTGGCCAACAGCCGCGCCCGGGCGGCGGCCCGTACGGGATGAAATCGCAGCTCAGAGTCGGTTTCAGCGGCGGAGGCTGGGGCGGCGTCCGGGCCGGGATCAGGGACGGGACCGGAATCAGGCCCGGGCCCACGGTCGGGCTCCGCGCCGGAGGGGCGGTCCGGAACAGACGAGCGATCCGAACCGGCGACACAGCCCGGCTCACCTGGGCACTCCGCATCAGAGGGCTGCCCCGCCCGGGACAGGTGCTCCGCTCCGGACAGGTGCCCCACCCCAGACAGGTGCTCCACACCAGCGGGGTGCTCCACGCCAGCGGGGTGCTCCGCGCCAGGCGGGTGTTCCAGGGCCGCGAGCGCGGTCAAGGCGCGTTCCGCCGCGGCGACGACCTCCGCCGCCTGGGCCGGATCGTCCGTACGGGTCCAGACCGCGGGTACGTCGTACGCGCCGATCACCCGCGCGACCAGCTCCGGATCGTCCGTCTCCTCCGCCGCTGCGATCGCCGCGAGGCGGTGCGCCCTGGCCGCCACGAGGCCCCGGCCGCCGGTGACGGCGAGGCCGCGCAGGAGCCCCACGGTCGATTCCAGCCTGGCCCGCGCGCCCGCCGACACGGCCAGGTCGTAGTCGGCGGCGGCCCGCGCCCACACCTCAGCCGCGGCGCCGGCCTCAGCAGCCCCCGCACTTCCACCCGCGCCCACACCCGCACCGACCCCGACATCACCGGCCACACCCCCGGCCGCCCCCGCACTCCCGCCCACCCCCACCCCCACATCGCTGGCCACCCCCGTGCCCGAGCCGCCGCCCACGACCGGCTCGGCATCCCCGGCCAGCCCCTCGGCCTGTGCCAACACGTCCGACTCCAGGCGGCGGAGCGCGGGGCCGGGGTCCACGCCGAGTTGTTCGACCAGCAGGGTGCGGGCCCGGCGCAGGACCGCGAGGGCGTCGCCCTGCCGGCCGCTGCGGTAGAGCGCGAGGGCGAGCAGCCGCCAGGCGTCCTCGCGCCACGGGTGTTCGGCCACGTGCGCGTCCAGGTCGGGCACCGCATCGGCGGCCAGCCCCAGCGCCAGCCTGGCGCCGGCCCGCCGCTCGACCGCCTGCAACCGCAGCTCCGCCAGCCTGGCGCGTTCGGCGCGCGCCCAGTGCGCGTCGGCGAAGTCGGCGTACCCGGGCCCGCGCCACCAGCCGAGCGCCTCGTCCAGCGCGGCGAGGGCGGCGAGCCCGGCGCGCGCCCCGTCGGCCTCACCGACGGCCACCGCGCGGTTGAGCCGTAC
>NZ_JBEHZD010000780.1:0-2857 GCF_040240285.1 Streptomyces sp. HSW2009
GCCGAAGGGGTAGGACACCCCGTCGGCCCGGCTCTGCCGGGCGAACTGCCGGCGGTCGTACTCGCCCCAACTCGCCCCCCGCCCCCCCCCCCCCCCCCCCGGGACCAGGGCCGACCGTCCGCCTCCGGGCGCACCACGAAGGTGCGTGGGGCGGGGCGCGATCTCGACATGTCGCTAGGTCCTTTCCGACATCCCCGCTGACCGCTGTCGGTACGTCGTGCTGAGGGAGCTCCCCTCCATTTTGCCCTGACCACCCGCTTCCCTCGCTGGTCAGCGAGGTGACCCGGGCCTAGGACCAGGGTCCTGGTCGGCGCCGGCCACCGGTCTCAGCTCCCAGGCACCTTTTCGTTCCGTGCTCGGACGATCCGGGCGCCGGGCGCTGGTGAGCTTGGAGTGGCCGGGAGAACTCGGCACGACACCGCTACCGGAGGACACAGTGATCCGAGCCTTGACCGGGTTCTCCACCCGCAATCCCTGGAAGGTCATCGTCCTGTGGGCGGTGGTCGGGATCTTCCTGACCCTGGTCAGCCAGGCGTTGATCTACCGCGTCACCCAGTCGCAGAGCGGCGACTTCCTGCCGGCGAAGTACGACTCGGCCGCAGCCCTCAAGGTCGCCGAGGAACGGTTCGGGGTGAAGCCCGACGCCAACGCGGTGACCGTCCTGGTCGCCCGCAGCGACGGCAAGCCGCTGACCGGGCCCGACGAGCGGCGCATCGGCGACCTCGCGAAGAAGCTCGGCAGCACCCGGGTGGAGATGCCCGAGCCGTCCGAGGACGCGCCGCCCTTCCTCGCCGAGGACTACGCGCAGACCCCCAAGGTCAGCACCGCCCTGGTGGCGCCCGACCGGGCCTTCGAACTGCTCTCCGTCCAGCTCACCGGCAACTCCACCGACCCGGGCATGCAGGACCTCTACCGGGCCTTCCGGGACGACACCAAGGAGGACTTCGCCAAGCAGGGGCTGCGCACCGGATTCACCGGCGGCCTCGCCGACCTGGTCGACACCGGCGACGCCCAGAAGGACACCGAAAAGATCGTCGGCATGGTCATGATGGGGCTGATCGTCCTCATCAACGTGCTGGTCTTCCGCAGCGTGCTCGCCGCCATCATCCCGCTGCTCGCCGTCGTCATCGTCGGCGGCGCCGCGGCCGGCGCGGTGGTCGGCGCGGCGATGGTCACCGGCATCAAGCTGGACACCTCGACGCCCAGCATGATCGGCGTGGTGCTGATCGGCATCGGCATCGACTACTTCCTGTTCCTGCTGTTCCGCTTCCGCGAAGAGCTCAGGGCCCACCCCGACCGGCCGGCGCGCGCCGTCGCGACCGAGGTCAGCGCCCGCGTCGGCACCGCCATCACCTCGGCCGCGCTGACCATCGTCGCCGCGTTCGCCACCCTGGGCATCGCCAGCTTCGGCCAGTTCCGGGTGCTCGGCCCGGCCATCGCCGTCTCGGTGCTGGTCATGCTGCTGGCCAGCCTCACCCTGATGCCGGCGCTGCTCGCGGTCACCGGGCGCAAGATGTTCTGGCCCTCGCGTGCGCTCAAGCACGAGCCGCGCGCCGGGCTCGCCGGCCGCATCGGCGACCTGGTCGCCCGCCGCCCGCTCGCCCTGGTGATGGCCTCGGTGGCGCTGCTCGGCGCGCTGACGGCCGGCCTGGTCGGCATCAAGATGGACTTCGACACCAGCAGCGGGAACCAGGACACCCCGGCCGCCGTGACCGCCAAGGAGGTCTCCCGCGCACTGCCCGCCGGCGTGTCCGACCCGACCACCGTCTACGTCACCACCGACCGCGGCAAGCACCTGACCGCCAAGGAGGTTAGCCCGCTGTCCGCCGCGCTCGCCAAGGTCGAGGGCGTCGGCCAGGTCGGCAAGGTCGAGCTCAACGAGGAGCGCGACGCCGCCCGCCTCGACCTCTACCTCACCGCTGACACCCAGAGCAAAAAGGCCCGTGACCTGGTCGAAGGGCCGGTCCGCGACGCCGTCGCGCAGCACACCCCCGACGGGCTGACGGCCCACGTGGGCGGCACCGCCGCGATCTTCGCCGACGTCGCCACGGCCGTCGACCACGACCTGAAGATCGTCTTCCCGGTCGCCGCGGTCCTCATCGCCCTGATCCTGCTGATGCTGCTGCGCAGCCTGCTGGCGCCGGCGATGCTGATGCTCGCGGTGGGTCTCGGCTTCGCCGCCACGCTCGGCGCCTCCACCCTCTTCTTCCAGCACCTGCTGGACAAGCCGGGTGTCAACTTCATCCTGCCGCTGGTGCTGTTCCTGTTCGTGGTCGCGCTGGGCACCGACTACAACATCCTGATCAGCGACCGCATCCGGGAGGAGATGGAACGGCCGGGGCCGGCCCGGGCCGCGGTGTCCCGCGCCGTACGGCACACCGCGCCCGCCATCGCCACCGCCGGCGTCGTCCTCGCCGCCTCCTTCGGCAGCCTCGCCGTCAACGTGGTGCCCTCCACCCAACAGATCGGCTTCGCCACCGCGCTGGGCATCATGCTCTCCGCGTTCGTCCTGTCCATCGTGCTGGTGCCGGCGCTCGCCGCACTCCTCGGCCGCAGCACCTGGTGGCCGATCAGGCCCGACCGCAAGCCGCGCCACGACGACCAGCACGGGGTGCCGCAGCAGCACGAGCCGTACGCGTACCAGCAGTCGTCCTACCAGCAGGCCCAGTACCAGCAGCAGCCCTACCAACAGGCGCAGTACCAGCAGGCACCGCAGCCCTACCAGCCGCCGCACCAGCAGCATCAGCCGCAGTCCCACCAGCACCAGCAGCCGTACCAGCGGGACACCCACACACCCTGACGCGGCCCCGGCCCGGGGGGGCGCGCCCCCCCGGCGCCCCACCGCAGGGCAGGAGTC
>NZ_JBEHZD010000781.1:0-2843 GCF_040240285.1 Streptomyces sp. HSW2009
GGGGGGGGGGGGGGGCGCGCGGCCTGCGGCTGGTTGTGGGCGGCCGCGGCGCCGGGGGCGAGCGGCGGCACCGCCAGTTCGCCCTGTGCCACCGCCTCCCCGGCCACCTCGTAGGACCAGCGGAACCGCAGGTGCGCGAGGTCCACGACGTCGTACAGGTTGGTGATCCGCAGCCCGGAGACGGGGGCGGCGGGCCCACTGCCCGCGGGGTCGGTGCCGGGGCCGCCGATGGGCTCGATGCGGACCGGCTCGACCACCTTCTTGAACTCGACCAGCCCGGGCGACGGCGTGCGGTCGGGGAAGAGCAGGCCGTCGCAGACGAAGTTCCCGTCGTGCAGCTCCTCGCCGAAGTCCCCGCCGTACGCGAAGTACCGGGAGCCGTCGGCGGCCCGGCGTGCGATCCCGTGGTCGATCCACTCCCAGACGAAGCCGCCCTGGCAGCGCTCGTACCGCTCGAAGAGGCGCTGGTACTCGCTGAGCCCGCCCGGGCCGTTGCCCATCGCGTGCGCGTACTCGCACAGGATGAACGGCATCGCCCGGCGGCGCGCGTCCAGCGCGGGGTCATCGAGCGGCGGCTCGGCGCGCCGGCCGATCTCCTCGACCTCCGCGTGCGGGGCGTACATCCGGGAGTAGACGTCCACGTCCGCGCAGCTCCGGTCGCCCTCGTAGTGCAGCGGGCGGTCCGGGTCGCGGTCGCGGATCGCGGCGGCCATCGCGGTCAGGCCGGCCCCGGTGCCGCACTCGTTGCCCAGCGACCACATGATGACCGCCGGGTGGTTCTTGTCCCGCTCGACCATGCGCGCCGCCCGGTCGAGCAGGGCCGGCGTCCAGCGCTCGTCAGCGACCGGGTTGCGCCGCCAGGCCACGGCGTGGAAGCCGTGCGTCTCCAGGTCGCACTCGTCGATGACCCACAGGCCGTACTCGTCGCACAGATCGAGGAAGGCGGGGTGCGGCGGGTAGTGGCTGGTGCGGACGGCGTTGACGTTGTGCTGCTTCATCAGCAGCACGTCGCGCAGCATCGTCGCCCGGTCCAGGGTGCGGCCCGTCTCCGGGTGGAACTCGTGCCGGTTGACGCCGCGGAACAGCACTCGCTGGCCGTTGACCTTGAGCAACCCGTCATCGACGGCCACGGTGCGGAACCCGATGCGCAGCGGCACCCGCTCGCCCGCGGTGACCAACTCGCCCGCGTACAGCCGCGGGGCCTCCGCCGACCACGGCTCCACGGGCACCGTCGCGCTCTGACCGCTGGCCAGGTCGAGACCGAGTTCGGGCACGGTCACCCGGCCGCCGGGCGTGCTGTCCACGCGCAGCGTGCCCCGGCCGTCCCGGTGGTCGTACGAGGCGTGCACGAAGTGGTCGAGCACGCTGCCTGCCGGTCGGTGCACGAGCGTCACCTCGCGGAAGATGCCGGGCAGCCACCACTGGTCCTGGTCCTCCAGGTAGCTGCCGGCCGACCACTGGTGGACCCGGACCGCGAGCACGTTGCCCCGGCGGCGCAGACCGGCGGCGGCCAGCTCGCCCGGCACCAGGTCCGTGGGCGCGCCGACGGCGAACTCGTGCGGCAGCCGGCTGCCCTGGAAGCCGCCGAGTTCGCGGCCGTTGAGCCAGACGCGGGCGTAGGACTCCACGCCATCGAAGCGCAGGACCGCCTCGCCGGCCGCCGGCCAGTCGGCGGGCAGGTCGAAGACCAGCCGGTGGTCACCGGTGGGGTTGTGCTCGGCCGGCACCCGGGGCGGGTCCACCGGGAAGGGGTAGCCGGTGTTGGTGTAGATCGGCGGCGGGTAGGGCCCGCTGCCCGCGCCCCGGTGCAGTCCGTGCAGCCCCCAGTGGCCGGGGACCGGCAGGGTGTCCCAGCCGCTGGCGTCGAAGTCGGGGTCGACGAAGTCCGGGCGCGCATCGGTCAGGGCCCCGGGTGACAGGCGAAAGTGCCAGGTCCCGCTGAGATCGAGCCGGCTGGCGTCGGACGCCGCCGGGTGCGCACGGGGCGGCAGGGCGCCGCTGCCGGGCGAGACGTCCTCGTAGTAGGGGTGCGGAGTCGCTTCGGAGTGACTCATCCTTCTCCTCACTCAACTGCCGGGCTCAATCATGGCTCCCTACCGCCCTGGCGGGGCGACAAGGTGACGTGTTGGTAGACGTGTCGCTAAGGAGGGACGGCGTTTGGGGGTGTGCGGGTGAGTCGCACGGTGCGGCCAGGGGCGCGGGGGTGACCGGGGGCGCGGGGGCGGCTGAGGTGGGTCGCGGGGGTGGTCGGCGCGGGCACGCGCGCGAGCGTGCAGGGCGGCACGGGGGTGACGTGGCTAGCGCGGTGGTGGGGGCGTCGGCTGGCACGTCGGCCCCGGAGCCTGAGGGGAGTGCGGCCGTACGGGCGATGCCGCGAGGTGTGGGGGAGGGGCTGGGACCGGGTGGGCCGGGTGGCGCGGGCACGCGCGCGTGGAGCGTGCGGGCAGGCCCGGCGCGCGGGACGTCCCGATGCGCCGCGGGACGGCGGCGGGGCGGACGGGCGCGGACAGGTGCCGACGGGCTCGGATCGGCCGGACGGCCCAGTTGTACGGGCCGCCGGCGCCGGCAAGGGCGGGCGCGGGTGCAGCGAACACGGGCGCGTACGGGGGCGAGGGTGTGTGGGGTGCGGGCTTGGATGCCGACCGGGCCGCGAGCCGGTCCGGCGGTGTCGTGCGGGGGCGCGCGCGGTGGCGCAGCGGCGGATGGCGGACGCCCGACCAGGCTGAGTGGCCGGGGCCGGTGTGCGCAAGGGCGCCGAGGCGCGCAGGCGCGGGGGGGGGGGGGGGGGGGGGGGGGGGGGGGGGGGGGGGGGGGGGGGGGGGGGGGGGGGGGGGGGGGGGGGG
>NZ_JBEHZD010000782.1:0-2812 GCF_040240285.1 Streptomyces sp. HSW2009
GGCGGCCCGCCCGCATCGCGGAACCGCCGCATCCCGAACCCGCCATCCGAACCGTCCGCGCGACTGGCCCCCGGGGCCCCCCCGCCCCCCCGCCCCCCCCCGGCCCCCCCCCCCGGCCCCCCGGGGGGTGGCCCCGACCCGCCCCGGCCCCCCCCCCCCCCTCCCCCCGCGCGCCGGGCGCGTGACTGCTCTCGGGCGCGCGATGACCTGCGATGACCTGCGGCGTACTGCTGGTGGTCGCCCCTGCCGGGGCTAGGGCGAGCGGCTAACGGCGACGGGCCAGGCTCGCCTCGCGCCCGCACGCGTACGCCAGCGCGCTCGCCAACTCCTCGGCATCCGGCAACCAGCGGTTGACGGCGGTGGGCTGCCTGGCCCACAGCACCGCACCCTGCGAGCCGACGCGCGACGGCGGCGCCACCACGTAGTCCCCCTCGCCGCGCGGGATCAGGTCCATCGCGGCGGGCGTCCAGCCCAACTCCCGTACGAGATGCGGGAACTTGGCCGCGCCGCCGGCCATCACCCAGAACAACATCCGGCGGCCCGGCGTGCAGGCGATCGGGCCGAGCGGCAGGTCCATCCGCTCCATCCGGGCCAGCGCCAGACAGCCCGCCGACTCCGACACGTCGATGACGTCGAAGTTGTGCCCGGTGGGCAGCAGGATCGACGCCTTCGGGTGCTCGCTCCACATGCGGCGGGCGGCGGCGGGGCTGCCGCTGGCGGAGCCCACCCAGTCCGCGCGCTCCGGGTGCGCCCCCGGCGCCGGGCAGTCGAGCCGCCCGCACGAGCACCGCTCGCCCCCCTCGACCACCTCAAGCCAGGTGCCGGGGTGGACCTCCCAATGACGCTCCTCCGCGTACCGCACCGCCGCGTCGAGCAGCAGCTCACCGCGCTGCTGGGGGATTTGCCGACTTGCTGTGACGTCCAAGGTCTCCTCCACGCTCAACACAACTCCCGCTGTCACCAAGGGTTACGGCTACTCCGGAGTTGACGGTGCCCGCTTCGCCACGGCACGTGGGGCGCATCGATGCATGAACGGGGGCGCGTGCGACGACTCGGGCCGTGTGCGGGTAACCACCTTCCGTGACGAGCACGCACCAGGTGCTCGACGGCCGCGATGTCGCGGGGGGACAGGGGCGTTCAGCAGTTGCCCGCATGCGATCAATACGGGCAACTGCGGTATTTCCCCTCTTTTGCGCGGGCAATGTTCACGAGGCACCGGCGTTCTCCGCGAACGCACAGCAGTCATCAGGGGGTACACCATGGCCGCCAGGCCACTCGTAGCGCGGCAGCCGAACGAACGGCTCCAGGCGCTCATCCAGGAAGCCGCCTGCTCCAATGCCGGGTTGGCGCGCCGCGTCAACATGTGCGGCGCCGAGCACGGACTCGATCTCCGCTACGACAAGACGTCCGTGGCCCGCTGGCTGCGCGGACAGCAGCCGCGCGGCCGGGCGCCGGCCATCATCGCCGAGGCGCTCGGCCGCAAGCTCGGGCGCACCGTCACCATCGACGAGATCGGCATGGCCGGCGGCAAGAACCTCGCATCGGGCGTCGGCCTCCAGTTCTCGCCCACCGTGCTCGGCGCCATCGAGCAGGTCTGCGAGCTGTGGCGGAGCGACGTGGGCCGGCGGGACTTCCTGAGCGGCTCGACGGTGGCCGCGTCCGCGCTGGTCGAGCCCAGCCGCGACTGGCTGATCACCAGCGCCGACCCGCAGGTGGCCCGCTCCGCGGGGGCCCGGGTCGGCCAGGCGGACGTGGCCGCGGTCCGCGCGCCCACGGAGGCGCTCGTCGAACTCGACCATCAGTACGGCAGCGGCCACGTCCGCCCGGTCGTCGTCCACTATCTGAACAGCGTGGTCTCCGGGCTGCTCGGCGGTTCGTACCGGGAGACCGTCGGCCGCGACCTGTTCGCCGCGGTCGCCCGGCTGACCGAACTCGCCGGCTACATGGCCGTCGACACCGGCCAGCCGGGCCTCGCCCAGCGTTACTACATCCAGGCGCTGCGTCTTGCACAGGCCGCCGGCGACCGCGGGTACGGCGGGTACGTGTTGGCCGCGAGCATGAGCCACCTCGCCGCCACGCTCGGCAACCCGCGGGAGATCGCGCAGTTGGCGCGGGCCGCGCAGGAGGGGGCCCGGGGGCAGATCACCCCGCGGGCGCGCGCGATGTTCCACGCGGCGGAGGCGCGCGGGCACGCCCTGCTCGGCGACGCGCGGGCCTGCCAGGCGGCGGCCGGCCAGGCCAGCGCCGCCCTGGAGGCGGCCGATGCGGCCCCCGAATCGGGCGACGACCCGCAGTGGATCCGGCACTTCGACCGGGCCTACCTCGCCGACGAACTCGCCCACTGCCACCGCGACCTCGGCCAGGGCGAGACGGCCGGGCAGCACGCGAGGGACGCGGTCGAGCACCACCCCGAGAGCCGGGCCAGACGCCGCGCGATCGGCCTGCTCCTGCTCGCCGCGGCACAGGTGCAGCAGCGCGAGGTCGAGGAGGCGTGCCACACCGGCGCCAAGGCCGTCGACGTACTGAGCGGCCTGCGCTCCAACCGCGGCGTGGAGTACCTGGACGACCTGCAACAGCGCCTCGAACCCTTCCGGGACGAGCCGGTGGTGCGGGAGTTCAGCGCCCGGCTCGAAGTGGCGGCTGCCTGAACCCGGGGACGGGGCGGCGGCCCGCCCGGGGGGGGGGCCCCCCCGCCCCCCCGGGGCGCGCCCCCCCGGGGGGGGGGGGCGGCCCGGCGCCCGGGCCCGGTGCCCCGCGTGCGAGCGCCCCGGGACCGACCGCCACCCCCCACTCCTTGTCTCACCCACCGCCC
>NZ_JBEHZD010000783.1:0-2799 GCF_040240285.1 Streptomyces sp. HSW2009
GGGCGCCCGGGCCGCCCGGTGCGGGCCGGGCGCCGGCGCGTGAGCGGTGGCCAGCGCGTGGGCGGTGGCCGGTAGGGCCGATGCGCAGGAGGTGCGCGATGCGGACGGTGCACGCGATGCGGACGCCGCCCCGGCCCGAGCCCAGCAACCGGCCCGAGCCCGGCGGCCGGTCCCTGCGCGGCGGCCGGTGGTCCCTGCGCGGCGGTCAGCCCCGCGCCCTAGGATCACTTGCCATGTCACGTCACATACGGAGCACGGCCCTGGCATCGGCGGCCCTGATGGTCGCGGTCGGGGCCACGGTGGCCGGCTGCGGGGGCGGGGACGACGGCAAGGCCGAGGGCCCCTCCGGCATCCGCGAGACCCACTCGGCCACCGCCCCGCCCGCGGGGGCCGACCCCGGACTCCCCAGGGCGCTCACCAACCAGCAGGTCAAGTGGGGCGCGTGTGAGGCGCCGAGCACACTCCAGGGAGGCGGCGACAAGCCGGGCGACGCCTGGCAGTGCGGCACGCTCAAGGCCCCGCTGGACTACGCGAAGCCGCAGGGCGAGACCCTCGATCTGGCGCTCATCCGCAAGCCGGCCACCGACACCGACCGGCGCATCGGCTCGCTGGTCTTCAACTTCGGCGGCCCCGGCGGCTCGGGCGTCGCCAGCCTGCCGCCCTTCGCCGAGGACTACGAAGAACTCGGCACCCGGTACGACCTGGTCAGCTTCGACCCGCGCGGGGTCGGCGAGAGCGCCGGCATCACCTGCCTCACCGACCAGGAGCGGGACGCGGGGGGGCGCGCGGCCGGCCCCCCCCCCCCCCCCCCCCCCCCGCCGCCAGTCGTGACGCTAGGTGGAACGGGTGCTGGCCCGGTCCGCCGAGCGTTCGTCAGGCCTGCTCGGCGTCCGCGGCCGGGGCCTCAGCAGGGGCAGCAGCCTCAGCAGCCGGAGCCTCAGCAGCGGCCTCGGCGGGCTTGCCGGCCTCCTCGGCCTTCTTGGCGGTGTCGCCCTCAAGCAGGTCGCGCTCCCACTCGGCAAGGGGCTCGCCGGCGGCCTTGTCGGCCTTCACGTCACCGCTGGCGGCACCGGAGCGGGCGATGAGGCCCTCGGCGACGGCGTCGGCGATCACGCGGGTGAGCAGGGTGACGGAGCGGATCGCGTCGTCGTTGCCCGGGATCTTGTAGTCGACCTCGTCGGGGTCGCAGTTGGTGTCGAGGATGGCGACGACCGGGATACGGAGCTTGCGCGCCTCACCGACGGCGATGTGCTCCTTCTTGGTGTCGACGATCCAGACGGCGCTCGGCACCTTCTGCATCTCGCGGATACCACCGAGGGTCTTCTCCAGCTTGGCCTTCTCGCGGGAGAGGACCAGGAGCTCCTTCTTGGTGAGGCCGGAGGCGGCCACATCCTCGAAGTCGATGAGCTCAAGCTCCTTGAGGCGCTGGAGGCGCTTGTAGACGGTCGAGAAGTTGGTGAGCATGCCGCCCAGCCAGCGCTGGTTGACGTACGGCATGCCGACGCGGGTCGCCTGCTCGGCGATCGCCTCCTGCGCCTGCTTCTTCGTGCCGACGAACATGATGGAGCCGCCGTGCGCGACGGTCTCCTTGACGAACTCGTAGGCGCGGTCGATGTACGACAGCGACTGGAGCAGGTCGATGATGTAGATGCCGTTGCGCTCGGTGAAGATGAAGCGCTTCATCTTCGGGTTCCAACGGCGGGTCTGGTGACCGAAGTGGACGCCGCTCTCCAGCAGCTCCCGCATCGTGACGACGGCCATGGCCGTACTCCTTGGATACTCGGTTCCCGCGGCGGCCGGGCGGCTGCCGCGCCTGACGCCCCGACGCGCCTGCCGCGAAAGGAAACCTTCCGAGGACCGAGGGACGCGGCCACCGGGCTGCCCGAAAGGGACTACTGCGCCGGTGGCGGGGCGTGCGAAGTCGACCCGGTGACCCGGATCGCCACCTGAAGTGTACGGGACCGCTACACCTGCGGGTGACGGCGATATCCGCAAGCCGTGAGTTATCCACAGAAGACGACCATGATCACCGCAAGCTGCCGATTTACGGCACGGTCGTCCCATGCGTATTTCCCTCAGCCCCCACCGGGCCAGCCAGACCCTTCGCCGCTTCTGCCGCCGCCTCCCCATCCCACGTGCCAGGCCCCGCCCCCGCCGCTCCGGAGCCGGCTGTTTACGCTCTCCGCTGGTCCGCTGGCTGGCGACGGGCGCCGCGGCGATCGGCCTCGCCGTGACCGCGTGCGCCGCAGTGGTGCGGGCGGAGACCCACGGCCTCGAACGGAAACCCCAGGCCAGCACGCATCGAATCGCCCAGGCCCCCGAGCCCGGGCTGACCGGCAGCGACGTCACCGACCGACCGGCTCCCACCTCCCGCCCGACGGTGGCCCCACTCAAGACCACCAAGGCCACCGGGCCCACCGCCCCGTCCGGCACACCTCAGGCCGGCATGCCCCGGGGGCCGCGGCGGAGCGCCAGTGCCGTACGGAGCAGCGGCCCGCGCCCCGGTTCGGCCGTCGCCGCAGCGGAGCGGGCTCCTCGCCCCGGACCGGGGGTGCGCACACCGGCGCCACCGCGACGCCCGACCCCGACGGGGCCCGCCAGCGCCGACCGCGCCTGGCCCGTGGCTCCAGGGCTCGGGGCGCTGCGCCCCACCGTGCTCCGCGGTCTGGAACTGCCGCCCGAGCCGTGGGCGGGCCGCCCCCGCGGCGGGGGCCGGGCCGCCCCCCCCCCCCCCCCCCGCCCGGCCCCCCCCCCCGGGCCCCGCCGGGGAGGCGGGCCCGGGGGGGGGCGGGGGGGGGG
>NZ_JBEHZD010000784.1:0-2769 GCF_040240285.1 Streptomyces sp. HSW2009
CCGCAGGCAAGCGCCCCAGCGGCCCGCCGCCCTCGGGGAACACCGTGGTCAGCGGCGTGCCCGCGGCCCCGGGCAACGCCGGAGCCAAGCCGCCGACCGATGGCGCGGGCCAGCCGCCCGCCGCCGCTGCGCCGGCCCCCGCCCCGGCGCCCGCCCCCAAGCCCAGCGGTGCCAAGCCGAAGAAGAAGGGCCGCTCCAAGCTCGTCATGGCGGCCGTCGGTGTGGTCGGCGTGGTGTGCGTCGCGTACGGGGCGGGGCTGGTGCTCGGGCACGCGGACGTGCCCAACGGCACCACCGTGCTCGGCGTCGACATCGGCGGCACGTCGAAGGAGGAGGCGGTCAAGAAGCTGGACACCAAGCTCGGCGACCGCACCACCGCCCCGATCAAGCTCTCCGTCGACGGTGAAGAGTTGGAGCTCAAGCCGGCCGTCGCCGGTCTGTCGATCGACACCGAGGCCACCGTGCGGGAGACCGCGGGCCGGGACTACAACCCGGTGACCGTGATCGGCTCGCTGTTCGGTGGCTCCCGGGAGGCCGACGCCAAGGTCAAGGTGGACGAGGAGAAGCTGCGGGACGCCCTCGGGCGGCTCGCCGGCGACGGCTCGGGCTCGGCGCGCGAGGGCAGCATCACCTTCAAGCCGGGTGAGGCGGTGCCCGTCTACGGCAAGGCGGGCAAGTCGCTGGACGCCGACAAGTCGGTCGACGCGGTCGCCCAGGCGTACCGCGACCGGGCCGAGAGCGGCACGAACCGGACGGTGACCCTGCCGAGCGCGACCAAGCAGCCCGTCATCAGCAACGCCGAGGTCGACCGCAAGATGGAGACCTTCGCCAAGCCCGCGATGTCGGGGCTGATCACCGTCCGGGCCGGCGGCAAGTTCATCAACTTCGGCCCGGACCGCTCGCTGCCGCAGATCCTCTCCGTGCGGGTCACCGACGGCAAGCTGGTCGAGCACTACGACCTGGACGCCATAAAGCAGCTCTACGGCGGCGTCTTCGACGGCGTCCTGGTGGAGCGCGGCAACGGCTCCAAGACCGCCGTCTCCCCGACCGACGTGGCCGTCGCGATGGGCCGCGCACTGGGCGGCAAGACCCAGGCCGAGCGGGTGGCGGAGGGCCCCAACGCCACCCTGGGCGGCTGACCCCGCCCCACCACGCGGCCCTACCACTGCGCCCACTGACGCCCCGCCACCACCTTGGTGAGCGGGGCGTTGGCGTTGACAGGCGCCGGCCGTGGGGGGGCGTGGCCGGTGGCGGCGGTAGGGGCGTGGGGGCGGTGCCGCCGGGACCGGGCCCGGTGTCGCCGCTCGCGTCGTGCTTGGCGCGTACGGGCCGTGGCCGGCGGGGTGGGCGCTCGCGTACGGGGGGCGGGAGACGGGTTCTCTCGTACGAGGGATGGGGCGGCCTTCTCGTACGGGGGCGTCGGCTGCGGGGCGGGGCGGCACGCGGTGCGCGGTGGTTCGGGTGGTCCCGAGTGCGCGCGGCCCCGGGGCCGGGGCGCGGGGTGGGGCGGGCCCCGCCTTCGGCCGTCGGACCGCCTAGTTGAGCAGGGCACGGGCCGCGCGGGCCTCGCGGCGTACCGTTTCGGCCGAGCTCGGCTCCATGGCCGCGATGACCGTCGCGTACTCCTCAAGCTCTGCCGCCCCACCCCGGAAGTCGCCGCGCTGGACGAGGAGTTGGGCCCGTTCGTAGCGGAGTTTCGCCGGGTGGCTGGGCAGCAGCAGGGAGAGTTCGACCGCCCAGAGTTGGACGTCGGTGCGCTCGGGGCGGGCGGCGGCCCAGGCGCGGATGTTGTTCAGCACCCGCAGCACGATCTCCAGCGGGTCGGCGGGCGCGAGCAGGGCGGGCGAGAGCGGCGCCCCGGTGGTGCCCGCCACCAGGACCGCGGCCTCCTCCTCGGTCAGCGGCCGGCCGCCGTGGAAGGGGTCGACCAGCACGTGCCGCCCGGCGGGGTCGCCGCACCCGACGACGAAGTGGCCCGGCAGCGCCACCCCGTACACCGGCGCGCCCGCCCGTCGGGCCACCTCGATCCAGACCACCGACAGCAGGATCGGCAGCCCGCGGCGGCGCCGCAGCACCTGGTGCAGGAGCGAGGAGTCCAGGCGCCGGTAGTCGGCCGGCGTGCCGTGGAAGCCCTCGGCGCCGCCCAGCAGTTCGGCGGCTGCGCCGGCCCAGGCGGCCCTGTCACCGGGGGCGAAGGGCAGCAGTCCGGCGAGCCGGTCGAGTTCGATCTGTGCCGCGTCGAGGTCGTCATCGCTGAACTCCGCATCGGCCTCCGCGCCCACCAGCAGGCACAGCAGGGCGAGGTCGGGGCGTTCGGCGCGCGCCGCATCGGCGAAGAGCTTCCGTCGGTCCGTGCTGTCGTCCATGGCTGCCTCGTACCCGTCGTATGGCCGTTCAGCGGCTGTCGTCCTGCGGCGCGCGCCAGTGGTGGTAGGCGTGGTGGGGAGTGAAGCCGAGGCCCGTGTAGAGCGCGTGGGCCTGCGGGTTGTCGGCCTCGACTTGAAGGTAGGCGGCCGAGGCGCCCTCGGCCAGCGCAGCCTGTGCGAGGGCCGTCATCACCGCGGTCGCCAGGCCCAGACGCCGGTACGCCGGCGCCACCTCGACCGCCGTGAAGCCGGCCCAGCGGCCGTCCACCACGCACCGGCCGATCGCCACGGCCGCGGCCCCGGGAGCCGGCGCTTCGGCCCCGCCGGATGCCACCGCTTCGCCTCCGCCGGGCGCCACGGCCTGAGCCCCACCCAGTCGCGTATACACAACTGACGCAGCCGC
>NZ_JBEHZD010000785.1:0-2794 GCF_040240285.1 Streptomyces sp. HSW2009
AAGGCCGCCTGTACGTACGGCAGTTACCAATCCGAGTGATCAAGTGCGAGGACTCGTTCGGACTCCGAGATTAAAGATAAAGCTAGGCGTAGTTCTGCAACCAGATCTCGCTGGTGTGTTCCTGGCCGGAGAGCTGGATCTGGGCGCGGTATGTGGCACCCTTCTTCGCCTTATCGCTGCGGAAGCGGTTCACGTTCCCGTCAGAGGGTCGCCACTTCGTGGTGAACAGGGTCTTCCACTTCTTGCCTGACCGCTGCTGCCAGCGCACCCGGAACTTCGTGCCGTCCCCGCCGTTCCAGGACCGGATGACGATCTGGAAGACCTTGGACCTGGACTTGACCGCGCCGGTGTTCCAGCTCTTGCTCTTCTTCGAATTGTGGTAGAGCGTGACCCACTTGGCCTGTGCGGACACCGAGGACGCCGCGTCGGTGGCCGTCGCGCTCGAACCGATCGCCACCGATGTCGCGCTGGTAGCGGTCTTGGGTGCCGGGGAGGCCGCCTCGGCGGACGTCCCGACGGCAAGGCCCGCACCGAGCGCGGCGGCGGCCACGAAGACCGTGGCACGCAGGCGAATGTTGCGGTTGTTGGTTCCGCTTGCGGAGTCGGCCGACCCGGTCGAGGGCGACGACGCCTTCGTACGTGATAACACTCCTGCTTCTCCTTCGTGCGATTGCTGTGCCGATTTCTGCGATGGAGCATGGAGAGTCCCCCGCAGTGCCGCGCAGTTCGCGCCGCACCGAGGAGTGCTGCTTGCGACGTCGAGTCTTCAAGGGCCGCGGAATGTTGCGCAGGGGGGCCGGGCACTCGCAACAATGGGCAGGCCGCCGCACCCACCCGAGGATCGCCCCCGCGGCTGGCCGAATCCGCCGCTGGTCACACCTCGTGCCGCTCGGTAGGTTCCACGCTCATACGGGCTCAGGAACTCCTTTGGCAGCGACCGCGAAAGAGGGACCGGTGGCAGGACGTCGAGAGAAACCGTTGAATCCTCATGCCGGTCCGGTACAGCAATTCGCCCACGGATTACGGCAGTTACGAGTCGACGCGGGCAGCCCGACCTACCGCGAACTGGCTCGGCGCGCCGGCTACTCGGTCGCCGTGCTCTCCCGTGCGGCGGGCGGTGAGCGACTGCCCACCCTGGAGGCCGCGCTGGCCTACGTCGCCGCCTGTGGCGGGGAGGTGGAGGAGTGGCGGCGGCGCTGGCACGAGGCCACCGAAGCGGATCTCCCCTCGGCCCTGGATGATTCCCCCTCGCCCTATCCGGGGCTGGCCCGGTTCGAGCCCGAGGACCGTGAACGGTTCTTCGGCCGGGACCAGTTGATCGGCGACATCGTTGCCCTGGTGCGCACCAACCGTCTGACGGCGCTCGTCGGGGCCTCCGGCAGCGGCAAGTCCTCCCTCCTGCGCGCGGGGCTGATCCCGCGGCTCCAGCAGGCCGACCGCGATGGCCCGACGACGGCCGGGCGGCTGGCCCGCATCCAGATCCACACCCCTGGCCCCCACCCCAGGCGCCTGCTCACGGCGCTCGCAGCCCAGCACGGCGAGCGCGAGGCCGGGAAGGGGAGCGGGACCGCAGCCGAAGACGGGCACGCGAACCAGGGGCAGGGTCAGGGCGAGGGCCCCGACCAAGGTGAGGACAACAACGACGCCGCTACGGCCACCGGTACCGGCGAAACCCTCGTACTCATCGACCAGTTCGAGGAGATCTTCACGCTCTGCCAGGACCAGGCCGAGCGCACCACGTTCCTGGACGGTCTCCTTGCGGCCGTGCGACGGCCGGGGAGCCAGCTACGCCTGGTCATCGCGGTACGCGCCGACTTCTACGGCCGGTGCGCGGAGCACCGGCCACTCGCCGATGCGCTGCGCACTGCGACGCTCCTGGTCAGCCCGATGACCTCGGACGAGTTGCGACAGGCAATCGTCGGCCCCGCGCAGACGCAGGGCCTGAGCGTCGAACGGGCCCTGACCGCCAGGTTGGTGGAGGAGTTGCGCAGCGAGGTCGGTGGGCTGCCGCTGCTGTCGCACGTACTGCTGGAGACGTGGCGCAGGCGGCGCGGTCGCACCCTCACGACAGCGGCGTACGAGGCCGCCGGCGGTGTGCACGGAGCGATCGCGGCGACGGCGGAAGACGTGTGCGCCCGATTCTCCGCGGAGCAGTTGGTTCTGGCACGCCGTGTGCTGCTGCGGTTGATCACTCCGGGCGAGGGCGCACAGGACACCCGGCGTCCGGCCTCCCGGGCCGAGTTGGCGGGCATCGGCGGCGGTGCGGGCGAAGGGGCTTCGGCCGGCACGGAGAGTGTCGCGCTGGTCATCGAACTCCTCGCCAGGGCTCGGCTGGTCACCCTCGATCACGAGCACGTCGAGCTCTCACACGAGGCGCTGATCACTGCTTGGCCGCGGTTGCAGAGGTGGATCGAGGAGGACCGTGAGGGTCTGCTCACCCATCGGCGGCTGACCGAGGCGGCCACGGCGTGGGACGCGTGGGAGCGGGACCCCGGCACGCTGTACCGGGGCGCCCGGCTGGAGGTGGGCCGGGAGTGGGTTGCGCGGGGAGGTCACCGCGCGGCCCTCACCCCCTTGGAGCTCGCCTTCCTCGATGCGAGCGTCGCCGCGGCGGACCACGAGCGGGCCGTGGTCACCCGGCGTACGCGCCAGTTGCGGTACCTCGCGCTGGGGCTGGCCGCGCTGCTCGTCGTGGTCACGGCAGTCGGCACGTTGGCGGTCTATCAGCGACACAGCGCCGTACGGGCCCGCGAAGCCGCGCTCTCCCGACAACTGGCCGCCCAGTCGTTGAGCC
>NZ_JBEHZD010000786.1:0-2767 GCF_040240285.1 Streptomyces sp. HSW2009
CTTCGGGCGTCTCCACCTCCAGCAGGCGGGCCGCCTGTTGGGCGAGGCGGGCCAGGAGGGCGGGCGGCAGCCAGGCGCCGGTGGCGTCGGCCGGGCGGGGGCGGTTCGGGTCCGCCTGGAGTTCGGCCAGGAGTTCGGCGATGCCGGGGCGGTCGGCGGCGGGCTTGGCCAGGCAGCGGGCGATCAGCGCGCGCAGCGGCTCGTCCCGGACCGCCGCCAGGTCCGGCGCCGACTGCACGATGCGGAACATCACCGCGTGCGGGTTGGGCGCCCCGTGTCCGAACGGCAGCCGGCCGGTGGCCGCGTACATCGCCACGCAGCCCAGCGCGAAGACGTCGGCCGGCGGCCCCACGTCCTCGCCGATGACCTGCTCGGGCGCCATGAAACCGGGCGAGCCGATCACCATCCCGGTACTGGTCAGCAGCGACTCCACGGACGGCTGGAGGGCGCGGGCGATGCCGAAGTCGATGACGCGCGGGCCGTCGACGGTCAGCAGCACGTTCGACGGCTTGAGATCACGGTGCACGATGCCGGCCCGGTGGATGCCGTCGAGCGCCCGTAGCAGGCCGTCGACCAGTGCCCACACGGAACGGGTGGGCAGCACGCCGTATGTCCTGACCACCTGTTCCAGCGAGGGGCCCGGCACGTAACCGGTGGCCACCCACGGGCGGTCGGCGGTCGGGTCGGCGTCCAGGACCGGCGCCGTGAACCGCTCGCCGACCCGGCGCGCGGCCGACACCTCGCGCCGGAAGCGGGCCCGGAACTCCTCGTTGGTCGCGTGCTCCTCGTGTACGACCTTGACCGCCACCGTGCGACCGCCGGCGGAACGGGCCAGGTAGACCCGGCCCATGCCGCCGGAGCCGAGCCGGCCCAGCAGGGCGTAGCGGCCGATCCGGGACGGATCGGCGGGCGTCAGCGCGCGTATGCCGCCGGCGGCGTCGTCCGGTCCGCCGGCCCGCCCGTCGCCCGGCCCGCCGTCGTGATCGCTGTGCATGACGGACTGATCCCCCGATCGTCCCCGTGTGATCGCCCGGCCGCGATCACCGAACTCGGAGGCAGGATAGACGCCGCCGGTCACCGGACGGCACCGCCCCCGGCCCACCGCAGCCGCCGTGGCCAGCGCCGTTGCCCACCGTGCGGGATGCGGCCGGCGGGCCCGCGGCCCGGGCCCGGGGTTACCGCCGCATAGCGCAGCGGGCCAGGAGTACGGGCCGAAGTGGCCGATTGCGCGCGCCTGGAGCGGTTCGGCCTGCCACGCTGGCGGGGTGAAGTACGCGGTGACGGTGGACGCACAGATAGCGGGTGGCTCCCCGGAGTTGGACGCCCTTCAGCGGGTGGGTGCCGTGGCCCTCCTTGAGCGGGCGTTCGACGAGGTGGCGGCGATCGACGGGCCCGGCGGGGCCGATGTGGAGGTGCTCGACACCTTCGTCGGGGTGCATCCCGGCGGCGCGCTGATGAAGGTGTTCGTCGACGCCCCCGCCCTCGAACTGGCCGAGGACGCGGTGCGGGCGCTGGTCGAGGAGTTGTTGGAGGGCTCCGTCCTGCTCGCCGAGTGGACCGTGGTCCGCTGCGCCGTCGAACTCCATCCCGACCTCACCCGGGAGAGCCTGGACGCCGCCGAGGGCCCCGACGCGCCGCCCGACGACCTCGCATCGCGCCGGGCCAGGCTCAGCGCGGGCCGTACCGAGGCGCCGGGGCCCGACGCGGCGGGCGAGGTGGTCGACGTGGTGGCGATGCGGGACACGTTCTGCGCGCTGGCGGGGCGGCTGCGGGCGTTCGGGCCCGAGGCGTTCGGGGTGGTGGCGCAGCCGTCGGCCGGGGTGGAGGCCGGCTGCGGCGACCCGGACCGGCCGTTGCCGCCGGGGCTGCCGCCCGGCCTGCCGCAGGACGCCGCCGACCGCCGCCCCGGTGTCACCCGGGCGGACGCCACTCTCGCGGCCGGCGCCCTGGTCTACGGCACCGACCTGCTCCTGGACGAGCTCTTCCAGGACGTGAGCGCGCTGGACGGGGACGGCGGCAGCGTCGCCGAGTGCGAAGAGCCGATGTGGCTGCTCGGCGAGCTCCCCCGCCGCTACTCGCTGCGCTACGACGCCCACTTCGGCCGCCGCTTCCTGGTCACCGCCATCGCCCTGACCACCCGCTTCACCCAGGGCACCTTCTGTCAACTGAGCTGCGTGGCCGAGGAGTTGGTGCTGCGACTGCTGCTGCGGGAGGCCGAGGTGGCGCTCGATCTGTTCGGCCTGCTCGACGAGGGCGTGTCGGCCGCGCTGCGCTGCTTCGCCGAGTCGGTGTACGAGGACATGGACCACGAGTGGCTGTACGACGACTCGATGGACGGCATCGACGAAAGCCCGGTCGGCGCCTACCTCGGCGTCGCCCCGATGGGCATCGCCCGCTGGTTCTCCCCCTTCAGCGAGGAGCGGTACGTGCATCCGTACGCGGCGGACGATTCGGTGGGGCCGCACGAGTAGGGACGTACGGGCCGCAGGGAGTGCGGGCGTACGGGTTGGTGCCGGGCCGGGGCCGGTGGGGCGGCGGGGTGACGCGGTGGGGTGGGGGGGGGGGGGGGGCGCGGGGGGGGGCGGGGGGCGGGCCGCCGCCCCCCCCCCCCCCCCCCCCCCCCCCCCCCCCCCCCCCCCGCCCCCCCGCGGGCCGCCCCGGGCCGCGGGCGCCCGCCCCGCGGGGGGGGCCCCCCGGGCGCCGGGCGAGGTGGTCGACGTGGTGGCGATGCGGGACACGTTCTGCGCGCTGGCGGGGCGGCTGCGGG
>NZ_JBEHZD010000787.1:0-2765 GCF_040240285.1 Streptomyces sp. HSW2009
GGGCCGGCGGCAGCGGGGCGCCCTGCGGCGGCGCGGGCACCTGGCGGGGCGCCGGCGCGGGCACCCGGCCGGTGATGTCGGCGGCCACCGCGCCCGGCAGCCAGTCCTCGGGCCGGCGCAACTGGGTCTGCGGCGACGCCTGTTGGCACAACTGGAGGATCTCCGTCAGCGACGGCCTGGCCTGCGGGTCCTTGCTCAGGCAGCGGCCGACCAGTTCACTGAGTTCGGCCGGCAGCCCGGTCAGGTCGGGCTGTTCGTGCACGATGCGGTAGAGCACGCCGTGCGAGGTGCCCTCGCCGAAGGCGGGGCTGCCGATCGCCGCGAACGCCGCGACCTGGCCCAGCGCGAAGATGTCGGTGGCCGCGGTGATCTGGCCGCCGGCGGCCTGTTCGGGGGCCATGAAGGTGGGGGTGCCGACGGTGACGCCGCTGCTGGTGAGCGAGGTGGCGTCGGCGGCCCGGGCGATGCCGAAGTCGATGACGCGGGGGCCGTCGTCGGCGAGCAGCACGTTCGACGGCTTCAGGTCGCGGTGCACGATGCCCGCGCCATGGATGACCTGCAACGCCTCGGCCACGCCGGCGACGAGGAAGAGCACCGTGGGCACCGGGAGCCTGCCGTGCGCGGCCACCGACTCGGCGAGCGAGGGGCCCGGCACGTACGCGGTCGCGAGCCAGGGCACCTGGCCGTCGGGGTCGCTGTCGATGACCGGCGCGGTGAACAGGCCCTGCACCCGCTGAGCCGCCTTGACCTCCTGCCGGAAGCGGCGCCGGAACTCGGCGTCCTCGCTGAACTCCGGCCGAATGACCTTGATGGCGACCGCACGGCCACCGAGGGTGTAGGAGAGGTAGACCTTGCCCATCCCGCCGGCGCCGAGCCTGGCGCTCAGCCGGTAGCCGGCGACCGTGGTCGGGTCATCTCCCTCAAGTGGCTTGAAAACCCCCGAAGAATCCACACTATTCATGACTATTCGTCCCCCGGCCCGTCAAGGGCAGCCCTTCAACCTTGCATGTGACAGCGGTGACCTTATCGGAAGACGCCAGCTACGCCACCGGAGCTGACGCGGTCACCGCGACTCCTTCACTACCGGGGCTCAGCCGCCCGCCACACCGTCACATCGAGGCTGATGTAGTCGCTCGGATCGCCCTGCGGCGCCGCGCCGCGGTACGTGACCAGGGCGACGTCGCCGGACGCGGCCAGCACGCAGAACCGGGAGCCGTCCGCCAACTGGCCGAGGCCGATCTCGGAAGCGAAGCGGGTGGTGTCCCGGCAGGAGGTGGCGGAGCCGTACTCGTCGGCCCGCAGCAGCACCAACTTTCCGCCATCGCCGCTGCGTACGCTGCCGCCGCCGCTGCCCGGTGCCCCGGGGTTGGCGTACCCGAGGTCGTCGGCGGTGTCCGCGGAGTCGTCGGGGCGCAGCCGGTCGGCGGCCAGGGTCAGGTGGTAGCCGTCCGGCAGCGATATGTCGTCGTAGTCGACGCCCTTGGGGCTGAGTGCTCCGGGGCCACGGCCGATCGGGCTGCTGGGCACGCCGGTCGGCTCGGCGCCCTGGCCGCCCTCGCCCCGGCCCGGCGTGTCCCCGTCGCCCGAACCGGTCGGGTCGCCCGAACCGTCGGCGCCGTCAGCGCCGTCCGATCCGTCGGCGCCGTCTGACCCATCAGCGCCGTCCGATCCGCCGGACGGCTTCTCGTGCGGCCCGTCCGGGGTCTTCCGGTCGCCTTCGCGTTGGGCCGCGTTGCTGCCGCCGTCGTCCTTGCTGACCTGGTACGCGACGGCCACGCCCGCGCCGACGACCAGTACGGCGGCGGCCACCAGGGCGGCCGTCCGGCGCCGCCCGCCCCGGCCCGCGGCACCGCTCGTACCCGTGACGCCCGTGCCGGCACCCGTCGCGTCCGGGGTACCCGCCGCGTCCGCCGCACCCGTCGTGGTCGGTGTGCCCGTCGTGCTCGATGTGCTCGCCGCCGCCGTCCGCCGGGCGTCCGTCGCGTACGGCGCGAGCGGTCCCGATGGCGGGCCGGCGGGTCCTGGGGACGAGGTCGCGGGCGGTGTGTCCAGGTCGCGCGGGGGCGGGCCGAAGCCACCGGTGGGCGCGGGGGCCTGGTGCTGGCCGCTGTCGGTGGCGGCGTCCGGCGCGGGCCGGTCCGCGGGCGCGGCGGCGGCGCGGTCCCTGACCACGGTCTCCTCGTGCGGCGAGGCGCCGGTGGGGGCCGGGCCCGCGGTCCGGTCGGTGAGGTCGGCGGCGACCGCGCGCGGCAGCCAATCGTCCGACCTGCGCAGTTCGGCCCCGGGCGCCGCGGCCCGGCACATGGCGATGATCTGCGCCGGGTCCGGCCGGTCCGCCGCTTCCTTGGCCAGGCAGTGGCTGATGAGTTCGCGCAGCTCTTCGGGTACGCCGCTGAGGTCGGGTTCCTTGTGGACCACCCGGTACAGCACGCCGTGCGGGGTGCCGTCGCCGAAGGCCGGGGCGCCGGTGGCGGCGAAACAGGCGACCTGGCCGAGCGCGAAGATGTCGGTGGCCACCGTGATGTCGGTGGCCTCGGCCTGTTCGGGCGCCATGAAGGCGGGGGTGCCGATGGTCATGCCGCTGCTGGTGAGCAGGGAGCTGGAGTCGACGGCCCGGGAGATGCCGAAGTCGATGACGCGCGGCCCGTCGGCGGCGAGCAGCACGTTCGACGGCTTGAAGTCGCGGGGGGCGCTGGCCCCCCCCCGGGCCCCCCCCCCCGCCCCCCGCGCGCGGGGGGGCGGGGGGGGGGGAGGGAGGAGCGAGG
>NZ_JBEHZD010000788.1:0-2762 GCF_040240285.1 Streptomyces sp. HSW2009
GCGCGGGGGGGGGCCGGGGGGGGGGCCCGCGGCGGGGGCGGGGGGTGGGCGCCGGGCCCCCCCCCCCCGGCCCGTACGCCATCCGCGGCAGACCTGGTGGGCGCAGGGCGCGCGGCCCGTACCGTCCCCTTCTCGACGTCCCTCGGCCACCGCGCTTGACCGCCGCGGTGCCCGGGAGGACAAGGAGAGGGGCAGGCACGGCAGCACCTCCCGACCAGACGTCGCACACTCAATCCACTTCGTGCAGAGGGTGAAGGAATGGACGGCATGCGGAGGCGAACCCTGCTCGCGGCGATCGGCGGCACGGTCGCCGCGGGCAGCGCGACCGAGGCGGCGGCCACGGCACCGCCGGCCCGGGCCACGGCAAGAGGGGCAGGAGGCGACATGGCACGGCAGGTCCGTCCGGCCGCGGACCGGCCGGGTCCGCACGAGCGCCAGATCAGGGAACTCCTCGGCCGGATGACGGTCGAGGAGAAACTCGGCCAACTCCAACAACTGTCCTGGAACGGGGAGACCGGGCCCGGCGGCGGCCAGAACGACATCGCGGAACGGGACGCCCGCGCCGGCCGCCTCGGCTCGGTCCTCAACCTGTACGGAGCGGCGCGCACCAACGCGCTCCAACGGCTGGCCGTCGAAGAGTCCCGGCTCGGCATCCCGCTGCTGTTCGGCCTCGACGTCATCCACGGGTTCTGGACGACCTTCCCCATCCCGCTCGCCCAGGCCGCCAGCTTCGACCCGGCAGTGGCCGCCAGGGACGCCGAGGTGGCATCCGCCGAGGCCCGCTCCAACGGCGTGCACTGGACCTTCGCGCCGATGATGGACGTCACGCACGAACCGCGCTGGGGCCGCATCGCCGAGAGCCCGGGCGAAGACCCGTACCTGGCCGAACGGTTCGCGGCGGCCAAGGTCACGGGACACCAGGGCCGGCCGGACGGCTCCGACCTGCCGGACCGGCGGCGCATCGCCGCCTGTGCCAAGCACTTCGTCGCGTACGGCGGGGCCGAGGGCGGGCGCGACTACAACACGGTGGACGTCTCCG
The DNA here is from genome assembly GCF_040240285.1 of Streptomyces sp. HSW2009. Taxonomy (NCBI): domain Bacteria; kingdom Bacillati; phylum Actinomycetota; class Actinomycetes; order Kitasatosporales; family Streptomycetaceae; genus Streptomyces; species Streptomyces sp. HSW2009. The sequence goes on from NZ_JBEHZD010000788.1 coordinate 1,040, forward strand.
AGGCCCGGCTGCGCAACCTCTACCTGCCGCCCTTCAAGGCCGCCGTGGCCGCCGGCGTCGCCACCGTCATGGCCTCCTTCAACACCATCAACGGCGTCCCCGCCCACGCCAACGCCCACACCCTGACCGACGTCCTGAAGACCGCCTGGGACTTCCCCGGCTTCGTGGTCAGCGATTGGGCCGGCGTCCAGGAGATGACCGTCCACGGCCACGCGGCCGACGCTGCCGATGCGGCCCGCCAGGCGTTCGCCGCAGGCGTGGACATGGAGATGGCCAGCACCACCCTGCGCGACCACGGCGCCCGGCTGCTCGCGGCGGGCGAACTCGACGGCGACCGCCTGGACGACGCCGTCACCCGCGTTCTGCGCATCAAGTACCGGCTCGGCCTCTTCGACCGGCCCTACGCCGACGAGGACGCGGCCAGTACGGCCCCCAGCAGGCAGGCCCGGGCCGCGGCGCGCGAGACGGCCGGCCGCACCCTGGTGCTGCTCAAGAACGAGCGGCAGACGCTACCGCTGCGGCGCGACACCCCATCGATCGCGGTCGTCGGGCCGTTCGGTGACTCCACCGACCTCCAGGGCACCTGGGCCGGCCCGGGCGGGGCCAAGTTCCCCGCCACCACCGTGCTCGCCGGAATCACCGCGGCGATCCCCTCGGCCCGGGTCAGCCACGTCCGCGGGGTGGCCGCCGACGGCACGGACACCAGCGGCATCGCGGCGGCGACGGCCGCGGCGCGGGCCGCGGCGGTGACCGTCGTGGTCGTCGGCGAGCCATCCGCCATCAGCGGTGAGGCCGCATCCCGTAGCGACCTGCGGCTACCGGGCGTGCAGGCCCAGTTGATCCGCGCCGTCGCGGAGACCGGCAAGCCGTTCGTGGTCGTGTTGATCGGCGGGCGCCCGCTGGTCGTCGCCGAGTGGCTGCGCGCGGCGCCCGCGGTGGTCATGGCCTGGCACCCGGGCATCGAGGGCGGCCACGCGATCGCGGACGTGCTGTTCGGCGCGGTGAACCCGGCGGGCCGGCTGCCCGCGTCCTTCCCCCGTGCGGTCGGGCAACTCCCCATCCACTACAACCACGAGAACACCGGCCGCCCCTACGACCCCGACAACAAGTACACGTCGAAGTACCTCGACCTGGCGGACGGCCCGCAGTTCCCGTTCGGCCACGGCCTGAGCTACACCACCTTCGAGATCGACGCACCCCGGTTGAGCACGGACCGGATCAGCGCGGACGACCTGCGCGCCGGCGGGGGCGTCGACGTCACGGTCACCGTCCGCAACACCGGCGGACGCCCCGGCGAGGAGGTGGTGCAGCTCTATCTGCGCGACCCGGTGGCCAGCGTCGTGCAACCCGTACGCCGACTGCGCGGCTTCGCCCGCATCGCCCTGCGGCCCGCCGAGAGCCGCCCCGTGCGCTTCCGGCTCGGCGCCGCCGACGTGGGCTTTTGGACGAACGACAGCGCGGGCCGGTTCGTGGTCGAGAAGGGCGACATCGAGGTGTACGTGGGCGCCGACTCGACCGCCAGCGGGAAGGCGCTGCTGCGGATCACCTAGCGGCCGTCTCCGCTGGTCGGGACCGGGCCGGGTCGGGTCTGGTCGGCGCGGGTGGCGCCCCCCCCCCGGGGGGGGGCCGGCCCCCCCCGGGGGGGGCCCGGGGGGGGGGGGGGGGGGGGGGCCGGCCCCGGGCGGGGGCCCCCACGCCCCCCCCCCGCCCGCGGGTGGAGATC
>NZ_JBEHZD010000789.1:0-2759 GCF_040240285.1 Streptomyces sp. HSW2009
CGCCAGAGCCCCCGCTCGTGCGATGGGTCTGCGCGGGGCGGGGGCTCTGGCGTACGGGGATGGGTCAGGCGGTGAAGTTGCCGGCCTTGACGTCCGTGACGAAGGCGGTCCAGGCCGCCGTGTCGAAGTGGAGCGCCGGGCCGTGCGGGTCCTTGCTGTCGCGGACCGGGACGGCGCCGGTCACTGCGGCGTGGTTGGGAGCCCACTCGATGCACTCGCCACCGTCGCCGCCGCTGTAGGACGACTTCACCCATACCTGTTCCGTCATGTCGAGAACTCCTTAGCGATTCGACGGATGAGCTGGATCGAGCGCTCTGGCGAAAGAGCCGAGGCTCGCAGCCGATCGTACGTCGCGCCTGCCTCGCGGAGCGTTTCCGGGTCTTGAGTCAGATGCCCGTACCCGAACGGCTCGCTGTACAACTTGGGTTCGGGCTGGTCCCGGTCCACGAGGATGAACGAGACCTTGGCCGCCGGGGCTCCTGCATCGTTCGGCAGAACCTGCACATTCACATGGGGCGAACTGGCGTCGTCTGCAAGGCGCGTGAGCTGCTCCGCCATGATCTCGGGACTGCCCACCTCGGTTCGGAGTGCGGCTTCATGGGCGATCATCCACAGCAGCGGGGGTGACTCCTGCTTCATGATCTCTTGGCGTGCCAGTCGGGTTTCGACCTGGGCTTCGATCTCGGCATCGGTGACACGTGGGTACGCGGCGCGAATCACTGCCTCGGCATAGCGTCGGGTCTGCACCAAGCCCATGAGGAATGAGTTGGAGTAGCCCGAGATCGACCGAGCAATCTTCTCGACCGTGGCGTACGGCAGGAACCAGATCGGGTGTCCCTGCTTGGCTAGTCTGTTCCGCATGCGCAGGTACGTGCCTGGTGTGCCCGCCGCCTTGTCCACAGCTTCCGCGAACGCCGCGGACGCGAGGACCGCACCGCACTCGACCCTGCTGATCTGCGGTTGGTTGTAGTGGATTTTGATCGCGAACTGGTCCTGCGACAGGCCCAGTGACTCACGTAGCGCCCGCACCTCTTCGCCGAAGTACGCCGCCCCATCCGATCCCGCTGTCCCCTTTCGGGGCTCGCCATCACTCATGCGCCGTTCAACTTCCCGCTGCGACAAGCTCGTTGGTATGGCCTCTGACGTGGAATCCTAGCCCCGAACGCGGAATTCCGTGAGGAATTGGTCACACGTTGTGAGCATCTGATCGAACGCCGACCGATTAACCCGCCCCCGGCAACCAAGGGCGGGCCGGCCGCCCTCTACCAACGGGACGGCACCCGGTCATCCACCGCGAACAGCGTGCCGTCCGGGGCCGCCGCGAAGACCTTGCCTTCGGCCGCCACCGGGACCGGTACGTGCTCCACGAAGCCCGTCGTGGCGCGGCCGGGGCGGGGCGGGGTCTGGCCGAGGAGGCGGCCGGCTACCGCGTCGACCGCGATGAGACGGCCGTCGGCGGCCGAGAAGTAGAGCCGGTCGCCGGCCGCCACCAGCGGCGACGCATTGCTGACCGAGGTTTCCAGGCGCCACGGGCGGGGCCTGGCCGCGCCCGCGCTGGTGTCGACGGCGACCAACCCCCCGTCGTAGCCGTGCAGATAGACGACCTCGTCGCTGACCGCCACGCTCGACGTCGGCAGCGGCGCCGCCAGCTTGCCGCGGCGCTCCTCCCGGCGCGCCGGGTCGTACCGTACGACCGCCGGCGCGCGCTGCTCCAGATCGGGCGCGGTGAACCTGACGACCCCGTCCCGGTCCGCGCCCACCGGCATCAGCGTGCCGCGCAGCCGGTGGGTCCAGCGGACGTCGCCCGTCGTCGGATCGACCGCGCTGACCTGCGTGTTCGAGCCGTCCGGCGCGGTGGTCAGCGCGTACGCGACCTCGCCCGTGCCGTACGCGACGAACGTCGGCAGCGCGTGGCCGGTCAGCGGGTGGCTCCAGCGCCGTTCGTTGGTGGCCGCGTCGATGGCGGTGACCGTGGAGTCGGCGGAGACCAACAGCACCGAGTCGCCCGCGTGGTAGACCCGGCCGGCGTACGCGGACACGTCGCGGGTCCAGCGCTGCTTGCGGGTCCTCGGGTCGCGGGCGGTCAGCCGCTTGCCGTCCGGCGACAGCGTCTGCACCAGTCCGCCGGCGAAGACCGGGGCCGACGGCGTGCCGGCCGTCTCGTCGCCGCGCTCGCCTTCGGTTCCGGTTCCGGTTCCGGTTGTGGTGCCGTCGCCCGCGGCGCCTGCGTTGCCCGTGTCACCCACGTCCGTCACACCCGTCGCGTCCGCCGTATCCGTCGCATCCGCCGTATCCGTCGCGGCGTACGGGTCGGTGGCGGGGGCCGCCGCCGGGTCCGCGCCGGGTGCGTCGTCGGTCGGGGCGGGGCGGCCCGTGCGGTGCGTCGACCACAGCAGCCGGCCGCGGCGCGGGTCGATCCTGGCCGCGGCGATGCCCTGCTGGGCGCAGTACAGGGCGCCCTTCCCGTAGCTACAGAAGGTGAGCTTGGCGCCGTCGCCCGCCGCCGGCAGGCCGGCCGCGTCCCGCAGGCCGATCCGCCACGGCTGCCAGGAGTCGGCCGCGTTGTCCGACCGCGGGTGCGCGTCGTCGGAGTCGAAGCCGGCGATCTGCCGCAGCGTCCACACCGTGCCGGCGCCAAGCACGAGCGCCACCGCCAACACGCCGGCCAGCAGCGGCGCCCGCCGCCTGCCCCGCCGGGGCCGTACGCGGCGCAGGAGCCGGTCTCGTATACACAACTCCGCGCCCACGCGACGGGCTCC
>NZ_JBEHZD010000079.1:0-20209 GCF_040240285.1 Streptomyces sp. HSW2009
TTTTTTTTATTGAAAGGGCGCCCCCGTATTTTAACACTAGGAGTTTGTGGGCCAGGGTCATTTGTTATTAGCACCCGGGGGCGGGCCTCCCTCGGGAGACCCGCCCCGCGCGCGTAGCGGCGTACCCACAGCGGCGTACGGACAGGGCACGGGCCTCGCAGCACGGAGCACGCGAGAGCGCCAGGCGCGTGGCGAGCGGAACCCGGGCCGTGTGGGCGGAGACACGGGGAAGGCGGGGGCGGTGGACGCCCACACGTGGCGCGGGTGGCCCTCGGCCGTCCCGTGGATGGCGTCGCGGGGACGGGTGGGCAACTCCGGCGCGCCGCGGTGCGGATGGGGCCGGCGCGGGCGGGGCGGCCCGCCGGAGTGTCAGAGGGGGCGGCTAGCATGCGAGGTATCTGAACCCTCACCGGACGGCGCACAAGGAGACCTGGGCGATGGCGGGAGAACCGCAGGCCGACTGCCTGTTCTGCAAGATCGTGGCGAAGGAGGTGCCGGCGACCGTGGTCCGCGAGAGCGAGACGACGCTGGCCTTCCGCGACATAAACCCGCAGGCGCCGACGCACGTGCTGGTCATCCCCAAGGCCCACTACGCGGACGCCGCGGCGCTGGCCGCCGCCGAGCCGCAGATCGCGGGCGACGTGCTGCGCGAGGCAGGCGAAGTCGCCGCCGGCGAGGGGCTCGGCGAAACGGGCTACCGCATCGTGTTCAACACCGGCAGCGGCGCCGGCCAGACCGTCTTCCACGCGCACGCCCACGTCCTCGGCGGTCGCGGCCTCAACTGGCCCCCCGGATAAGCAAGTTGTCCGTACGCGAACTGGTCGTCCTCGGCACGGCGAGCCAGGTGCCCACCCGGCACCGCAACCACAACGGCTATCTGCTGCGCTGGGACGGCCAGGGCCTGCTGTTCGACCCCGGCGAGGGCACCCAGCGGCAGATGCTGCGCGCCGGGGTCGCCGCGCACGACCTGCACCGCATCTGCGTCACCCACTTCCACGGCGATCACTCGCTCGGCCTGCCCGGCGTCATCCAGCGCATCAACCTGGACCGGGTGCCGCATCCGGTGGTCGCCCACTACCCGGCCAGCGGCCAACAGTTCTTCGACCGGCTGCGGTACGCGACGGCGTACCGCGAGAGCGTCCAGATCGGTCAGCAGTCGGTGGGCGGCGACGGCGGCACGCTCGCCGTCACGGACGCGTACACGCTGAGCGCGCGCCGGCTGTCACACCCCGTGGAGTCCTACGGCTACCGCCTGGTCGAGTCGGACGGCCGGCGGATGCTCCCCGAGCGGCTCGCGGCGCACGGCGTCGCCGGGCCACTGGTCGGCACGGTGCAGCGGGAGGGCACGGTGCGGGTGGCCGGGCGGACCGTCGCGCTGGAGGAGGTCAGCGAGGTCAGACGCGGGCAGCGATTCGCGTTCGTGATGGACACCAGACTGTGCGACGGGGTGTACGCGCTCGCCGATGGCTGCGATCAACTCGTCATCGAGTCGACGTTCCTCGACGAGGACGTGGCGCTGGCCACCGAGCACGGTCATCTGACGGCCGGACAGGCGGCGCAGGTGGCCACCGCGGCGGGCGTGCGGCAGTTGGTGCTCACCCACTTCTCCCAGCGCTACGGCGACCCCACCGAGTTCGAGCGGCAGGCCCGCGCGGCGGGCTTCACGGGCGAACTCGTCGTCGCCAGCGACCTCCAACGCATCGCCGTGCCCAAGCGCGCCTGAGCCGGCCGCACTCGACGCCCCGGGCCCGGCGGCTGGGGGCCCGAGATCTCCGCGTCTGGCCTGTCGGCTCGCGCCGCGCCGGACGCGCCCGTGCCCTGCCGTGTGCCACCGGACGTGCCCGCGCCGGGTGCCAGCGTGGGGGCGGGGGCGACGTCGTACGGCTCCGCCTCGCACGGGCTCGTCTCCTGCCAAGCCATGGGCGCACCAGCCCCTCTCGTACGGGCCCCTCTCGTACGGGCCCCTCTCGTACGGGCCCCTCTCGTACGGGCTCTGCCTCGTACCGGCCCCCTCTCGTACGGGCTCATGCCGTACCGGCCCCTGGCACACCGGCCCATTTCGTACGCGCCCGGGCCGTACGGGAGCCGGTGCCGGGGCGGGGCCCGGGGCCTGGGGCAGTGGGGGCCGCGCGGGCGGGGGCGGTGCCCGGGGGGGGAGGTGGTCGTCGAGTTTCGGTCAGTGGGCGAGGGCCGCCGCCGTGGCGCGGGCGAAGCCTTCCGGGTTGTCCAGCATGATGTTGTGCCCGCAGTCGGGGACGCTGGCGAGGTGGACGCCGGCCGCGACCAGCGCCTCCGCGCCCGGCAGCGGGCCGTCGGCCGCCGGCCGCAGGAAGCCGCGCGGCACCGGCAACTCGGTCAGCAGGGTGCGCAGCGAGGGTTCGGTGTCCCGGACGAGGTGGACCGCGCTGCGGTGCAAGGCGACGCGGTCGGTCAGCCGCATCGTGGCCCACCAGTGCGCCCCGGCCAGGTCCCGCACCCGCTCCCAACCGCCGGCGAGGAACTCCGCCTCCGACCGGGCCGCGATGCCCCGGCTGCCGCCGGCCTCCGGATCGGGGGTCAGCGGGTCCAGGTTGGCGTCGACCAGCACCAGACGGGAGACCAGATGCGGGTGGCGGGCCGCCAGGACCAGCGCGATCGAGCCGCCCATGCTGTGCGCGATCACCTCGGCACCGGAGACATTCGCCCAGGTCAGCGCGGCGGCCAGCGCATCGGCATGGGCCTGTAGGGAATAGTCGAAGCCCTGCGGGCGGTCGCTGAGACCGTGCCCCAACAGGTCCACGAGCAGCGAGCGGTGGCCGGCGAGCAGCGGATGGACGGCGACCTCGGCGAAGTACGCGGGCGAGCTGGCACCCAGGCCGTGCACGTAGACGCGCGCGGGCCCGCGGCCGGGCAACTCCACCCACCGCATCAGATCGCCTTCGGGTGTCACGGGGGCCTGCCGCACGCTGTGCTCCTTGCGATCGTGAACGCCACCGACGTGACCGGACCGGTCTGATCCGGCCAGTCCGACCACCACGGCGAGTCCGGCTGGTTTCGACCAGTCCACTGGTCCACCTAGTTTCGCCCGTGCGGTCCCGCCAACGCCGTGCAGGGGGCCGAGAAGGGCACGCAAGCCGGGTCACCCTCGCCCGCCCCCCCGCCCGAAGTGGCGGGCGCCGGGCGGGCGTCCGGGGAGTGGGACGGGCGGGAGAGACGGGACGGGCGGGGCGCCCGATCGGGCACACTGGGCCCCACCTGCGCCGGGTGCGCGTCGGCGGCAGCCGCACGCCCGGGCGTCTGGGGTGCAAGGCAGTACAGCGAGGTACGGCAAGGGAGCACACCGTGACACGGCGAGACGGAGACGGCACCACCCCGGCGAGCGGCGGCCGGCCCGGCGGACGGGGCGCGGCGCGCTCCGCACGACAGGGCGCGGCCTACGGAGACCTCGACGACGCCGACCACGCGCCCGCGGGCGCGCGCGAGGCACGGCCCGGCGGCGCCAGCAAGGCCCGCCCCCCCCACCGCCCCCCCCCCGTCCCCGCCCGCCCCCCCCCCCCCCGCCCCCCCCCCCGCCCCCCGCGGCGCGGCCCCCCCCCCCCCCGCCCCCCCCGCCCCCCCCCCCCCGCGGCCCCGGCCCGTACCGCCCGCCGCCCCCGCCCCTCCACGCGCGGCGCGCCGCCCCGTGCGAGGCGGCGGGCGGACACGCCGTGCGGGACCGTGGCGGGCGCGTGCGGGCGGGGCGCCCCTAGGCCGTACGTGGCTGTTTGATCACACCTCTGGACCCCGACGTGGGGAACCGACAACACGTCGCTACGATGGCCAGGGCCGGTGGACCGTACCCGGCCGGGCCCGACCGACAGTGAAGCCGGTGGCCCCAGTCCCCGCTCCCGGAGGGTTTTCCGTGCCGGCTGGAACGCTGTACCGCGGCCGGGAAGGCATGTGGTCGTGGGTGGCTCATCGAGTCACCGGCGTGACCATTTTCTTCTTCCTGCTCGTCCATGTCCTGGACACCGCGCTCGTCCGTGTCTCCCCCGAGGCGTATGACGACACGATCGCGATCTACAAGAATCCCGTAGTGAACCTGATGGAGTACGGCCTCGCCGCCGCCGTGCTCTTCCACGCGCTGAACGGCCTGCGGGTCATCGCCGTGGACTTCTGGTCGAAGGGTCCGCGGTACCAGAAGCAGATGCTCTGGGCCTCGGTGGGTATCTGGGTCGTCCTGATGGCCGGCGCCTTCTACCCGATCATGGAGCACACCCTGCGCGACCTCTTCGGGAGCTGATGATGGCGACTGACACCACCCCCGCGGTCAACGACACGGTCACGGCGTACGACGTCGACCACCCGGCCCCGGTCATCGAGCCGCCCCGGGCGCGCACCGCCAAGACCCCCAAGGCCAGCCGGACCAACTTCGAGCTGTACGGCTGGCTGTTCATGCGGCTGTCCGGCATCCTGCTCACCGTTCTGGTCATCGGTCACCTGCTGATCCAGCTCGTGATCGACGGCGGCGTCTCGCGCCTCGGCTTCGCCTTCGTCGCCGGCCGCTGGGCCTCGCCGTTCTGGCAGGCGTGGGACCTGGTGATGCTGTGGCTGGCGATGCTGCACGGCGCCAACGGGCTGCGCACGATCATCAACGACTACGCGGAGCGCGACCAGACCCGTTTCTGGCTGAAGACGGTGCTCTACTGCGCCACCGTGTGGACCATCCTGCTGGGCACGCTGGTGATCTTCACCTTCGACCCGAACATCCGCTAGAGCCCGGGGCTGACGCATACCGATGAAGATCCACAAGTACGACACCGTCATCGTCGGCGCCGGTGGCGCCGGGATGCGCGCGGCCATCGAGTCGACCAAGCGCAGCCGGACCGCCGTTCTGACGAAGCTCTACCCGACCCGCTCCCACACCGGCGCGGCGCAGGGCGGCATGGCCGCCGCCCTGGCCAACGTCGAGGAGGACAACTGGGAGTGGCACACCTTCGACACGATCAAGGGCGGCGACTACCTGGTCGACCAGGACGCCGCGGAGATCCTGGCGAAGGAGGCCATCGACTCGGTCCTGGACCTGGAGAAGATGGGCCTGCCGTTCAACCGGACCCCGGACGGCACCATCGACCAGCGCCGGTTCGGCGGCCACTCCCGCAACCACGGTGAGGCCCCGGTCCGCCGGTCCTGCTACGCGGCCGACCGCACCGGCCACATGATCCTCCAGACGCTGTACCAGAACTGCGTCAAGGAGGGCGTGGAGTTCTTCAACGAGTTCTACGTGCTCGACCAGCTCATCACCGAGGTCGACGGCGTCAAGAAGTCGGCCGGCGTGGTCGCGTACGAGCTGGCCACCGGCGAGATCCACATCTTCCAGGCGAAGGCCGTCATCTACGCCTCCGGCGGCTGCGGCAAGTTCTTCAAGGTGACCTCCAACGCGCACACCCTCACCGGTGACGGCCAGGCCGCCGTCTACCGGCGCGGGCTGCCGCTTGAGGACATGGAGTTCTTCCAGTTCCACCCGACGGGCATCTGGCGGATGGGCATCCTGCTCACCGAGGGTGCGCGCGGTGAGGGCGGCATCCTGCGCAACAAGGACGGCGAGCGCTTCATGGAGAAGTACGCGCCCGTCATGAAGGACCTCGCCTCGCGTGACGTCGTCTCCCGCTCGATCTACACCGAGATCCGTGAGGGTCGCGGCTGTGGCCCCGAGGGCGACCACGTCTACCTGGACCTGACGCACCTGCCGCCGGAGCAGCTCGACGCCAAGCTGCCGGACATCACCGAGTTCGCGCGGACCTACCTGGGCATCGAGCCGTACACGGACCCGATCCCGATCCAGCCGACCGCGCACTACGCGATGGGTGGCATCCCGACCAACGTCGCGGGCGAGGTGCTGGCCGACAACGACACCGTCGTGCCCGGCCTGTACGCCGCCGGCGAGGTCGCCTGCGTGTCGGTGCACGGCGCCAACCGGCTCGGCACCAACTCGCTCCTGGACATCAACGTGTTCGGCCGGCGGGCGGGCATCGCCGCCGCCGAGTACGCCGCCAAGGCCGACTACGTCGAGCTGCCCGAGGACCCGGCGTCGCTGGTCGTCGAGCAGGTCGAGCAGTTGCGGGAGTCCACCGGCAACGAGCGGGTCGCCGACCTGCGCAAGGCGCTCCAGGAGACGATGGACGCCAACGTCATGGTCTTCCGCACCGAGCAGACGATCAAGACGGCGGTCGAGGAGATCGGCGCGCTGCGCGAGCGGTACCGGAACGTTTCCGTGCAGGACAAGGGCAAGCGGTTCAACACCGACCTGCTGGAGGCCATCGAGCTGGGCAACCTGCTCGACCTGGCCGAGGTGATGGCCGTCTCCGCGCTGGCCCGCAAGGAGTCGCGCGGCGGTCACTACCGCGAGGACTACCCGAACCGCGACGACGTCAATTTCATGCGGCACACCATGGCGTACCGCGAGGTGGGCGCAGACGGCAGCGAGTCGATCCGGCTCGACTACAAGCCGGTCGTGCAGACCCGCTACGAGCCGATGGAGCGTAAGTACTGATGAGCAGCGCGACCCTGGAGAAGACGGCACTGGCGGACGCCGAGTCCGCAGCCACGCACCTGATCACGGTCACGTTCCGAATCCGCCGGTTCAACCCGGAGGTCTCGGACCAGGCGGTCTGGGAAGACTTCCAGATCGAGATGGACCCCAAGGAGCGTGTCCTGGACGCACTCCACAAGATCAAGTGGGAGTTGGACGGGACGCTCACGTTCCGCCGCTCGTGCGCGCACGGCATCTGTGGTTCGGACGCCATGCGCATCAACGGCCGCAACCGGCTCGCCTGCAAGACCCTGATCAAGGACATCAACCCGCACAAGCCGATCTCGGTGGAGCCCATCAAGGGCATGACGGTCCTGAAGGACCTCGTGGTCGACATGGAGCCGTTCTTCCAGGCGTACCGGGACGTGATGCCCTTCCTGATCACCACGGGCAACGAGCCGACGCGCGAGCGCCGGCAGTCCTCGGCCGACCGTGAGCGGTTCGACGACACCACCAAGTGCATCCTGTGCGCCGCGTGCACGTCCTCGTGCCCGGTGTTCTGGAACGACGGCCAGTACTTCGGGCCGGCGGCGATCGTGGGCGCGCACCGCTTCATCTTCGACTCGCGTGACGAGGGTGGCGAGCAGCGCCTGGAGGTCCTCAACGACCGGGACGGCGTGTGGCGCTGCCGTACGACGTTCAACTGCACCGAGGCGTGCCCGCGTGGCATCGAGATCACCAAGGCGATCCAGGAGGTCAAGCGGGCGCTGATCACGCGCCGCTTCTGACCTGCGCCATCGGCGGCTGATCGACCGTCGCACCGCACGCACCAAAGCCCCGTCCCGGCCGCACTGGCGGGGGCGGGGCTTTGGTGTGGGCTGCGTTTGGGTGGGGCGCGCAGGACCGGGGACACGCAGGGCTGGGGGCGCGCAGGGCAGGTTCGGGGGCGCGCAGGCGTGCCCGTACGGCAGGGCGTGCGCGTGTGGTCCGTTGCGCCGGTTACCGGGCGGTGTGCTCGACCTGGCCGGTGTGCTCCCGGACCTTAAGGCCCCGTGAGGTCGGAGACGGCCGCGTAGTCGGTCAGGGCGGCGCGGCGGCGCTGGAGTTCGGCTATCTCTCCGTCGAGCTTGGAGAGTTGACCGCTGACGATCTCGGTGAAGTGGGAGCAGTCCCGGACGCCGGGGCCCGCGGTCTGCGTGCAGGGCAGCACCGTACGGATGGTCTCCGTGTTGAGCCCGGTCGCCAGCAGTTCGCGTACGCGCTGGACGGTGTGGACGGCCTCCGGCGCGTACCGCCGGTAGTCGTTGGCGTCCCGCTCGGAGCGCAGCAGCCCCTGCTCCTCGTAGTAGCGCAGCAGTCTGGTGCTGACACCGGTACGCCGTGCCAGCTCGCCGATCCGCATCACAGCCGTCCGTCCTTCCGCCTGGGCTTGACCTTCACACCGATGTCAAAGGGCAACCTCCTGCTCATGGCAGAGATTCCCGCGGCCGGTGCCGCGCAGTTCACCACGTCCACTTCGTCCGCTCCGTCCACCCCGTCCGCTCCGTCCGCCACCGCGCTGTCCGCGGGTGGGCCGGCCGCCGGAGGTGCGGCGCCCGGCGGCGCGGCGCGCGGGCCGCTCGCCACCCGGGTCATCGGCTCGGGCCCCGGGCTGCTGCTCGCGCACGGCGCCGGCGGCAGCATCGACGGCAACTACGTGCAGATCTTCCCGGCGCTGGCGGCGGGCCACACCGTCGTCGCGCCCGACTACCCGGGCTCCGGCGCGACCCCCCGCGCCACCGGGCCGCTCACCCTCGACGGGCTGGCCGATGCGCTGGTCGCGGAGGCGGTGGGGGCGGACGTGGAGACGTTCACGCTGGTCGGCTACTCGCTGGGCTCCGCCGTCGCGGTGCGGGCCGCCGTCCGGCACCCGGAGCGGGTGCGCGGGCTGGTCCTGACGGCCGGTCTGGCCCGGGCCAACAACCGGGCGCGCACCTCGCTCGAACTGTGGCAGGCGCTGCTCGCCCAGGACGACCTGCACACCTTCGCCAGGTTCGCCTCGGTGTCGGCGTTCTCGCAGGCCGCGTACGAGGAGTTCGACGAGGCGCAGCGCCGGGCGCTCGTGGACGACATCGCGGCCTCGGTGCCGGCCGGGACGTCGGAGCAGGCGGGGCTCGCGCTGGCCGCGGACACCACCGCCGACCTGCCCCGCCTCACCGTGCCCACGCTGGTCATCGCCACCACCGAGGACCTGCTCGTCGCGCCCGCCCACTCCCGGGTGCTGGCCGACGCCATTCCGGGCGCGGAGTACGCGGAGTTGGCCACCGGGCACCTGCCGATGGTCGAGCGGCCGGCGGAGTGGTCCGCGCTGATCACGGACTTCCTGGACCGGCACGGGCTGTGAGGCGGGGCGGCAGCGGATGCCGGAGCCGGATGGGGCGGCGGTGACACCGGGCGATATCGGTGCGGTGCCTTCGGCCGGCTCCGGCCGCGGCGCCGTCAAATGCGGCCCAGTTCCCACAGCCGCCACATGCCGTTGCCTTCGGACAGGAATTGGGTGCCGGCTATGGAGTCCTTGCTGACCACGATGTCCTTGCCCTGCCACAGCGGCAGGATGGGAATGTCACGGGCCACGATGTTCTGGATCTCGCGGAAGTCCCATACGCCGCGGTCGCGCTGCGGGGTGTTCTGGGTTTCGCGGATCAGGGTCTCCACCCGCTCGTTGCGGTATCCGTTGTGCAGCGTGGACTGCGCGCCGATGAGCGGGCTGACGAAGGTCTCGGCGTCCAGGAAGTCCGGATACCAAATGATCCCGTACGCGTCGTAGTCGCCCTTGTTGAAGCCGCTCTGGAATTCGTCCCACGGGTACTGTTTGAACGTCACCTTGAACAGTCCGGTGGCCTCAAGTTGAGCCTTGAGCTCCTCACCCTCGGCCTTGGCCGCGGAACCCGGTGCATAGGCCATGCTGAAGTCCACCGGCGTGTTGACGCCGGCGTTCTGGAGGAGGGTGCGGGCCTGTTCCTTACTGGGTTCGGGATAGGCGTCGTAGAAGGCGGTGTTGTGGCTCGTGACGCCCTTGGGGATGAGCGAGTAGAGCGGTTCGACCGTACGGCTGTGCGCCTTACGGGCGAGTTCCCCGCGGTCGACAGCCGCGGCAATGGCGCGCCGAATGGCGGGATTGCGCAGCGGCGAGTCCTTCCGGAGGTTGAACACCAGGTTCCCGGTCGTGGCGCCCGGGTTCTCCATCACCTTCACGGAGGAGTCGCCGGCGGAAAGCGAACGCACATAGGCGGGCGGCAACTGCCGTGCCGCGACGTCGACATCGTGCTTCTTCCAGGCGTCCCGCAACTGTTCCGCGTCCTTGAAGTAACGGACCGTGACGGGCTTTCCGGATTGCTTGATGGCGCCCTTGTACTTGCCGTTGGGGCGCAGTTCCGCGACCTTCTCGTGCTCGTACTTCTTGAGCACGTACGGGCCGGAACCCGACACCTCGTCGCCGGTGCGCAGCTTGGTCGGGCTGTACTCCTTGCTGTCGACGATGGAGCCGGCCCCGGTGGCAATCTTGTACGGGAAGGTGGCGTCCGGCGAGCTCAGATGAAAGACCACCGTGTCCTCGCCCTTGGTCTCCACCGACTTGAGGCTGGTGAGCAGCGGCATCGGGCCGCGCGGGTCGCGGATGGTGGCGAGCCGATCGAAGGAGAACTTGACGTCCCGTGCGGTGATGTCGCGCCCGCTGGCGAAGCGGAGGCCGGAGCGGAGTTCACAGACGTAGGTCAGGAGTTCGTCGTTGCTGAAGGCGCACTGCTTGGCGGCGTCCGGTACAGGCTTGGGGCTTTCGGCCTTGAAGGTCAGCAGCGACTGGAAGACGTTGCTGTACAGGCCCCAGGAGCCCGCGTCGTACGCGCCGGCCGGGTCGAGCGTGTCCACCGGGTCGGCGGTACCCACCGTGATGGGATCGTCGTCGTCCCCCGACGACGTCAGAACGCCGCAACCACTGGCGCCCCCCGCGGTCACCACGACCCCGAGCACCCATCCCAGGGCAAGACATCGCTTGCCGACCCTTCGCATCCCCGCGCCCCCTCCGGCACCTCACGTCACAGGGACGAAATCACGGGCACCCGTGGTAACCCTGCTCCCTGTTCAACAATGCGCATCACCCAATCACACGCCCGACGTGTGCGCTAGCAACCTCCAATTGTCGTTGCACATTTGACCACTTTACGGCCGCGTACGCCCCCGGGACCCGCTCCGGGTAAGCGGCGCACAACCGGAAAGGGGCTTGCACCGCCGCTTCTCCTGGCCGCAGGCAGGGCGATTTGAGACAGCCAGACCACAACAGCCGCCCACCACCCACTAGTTGAAAGTAACCACACCGCAAGCCGAAAGCGGGCAAGTCGGTCAGCGCCGCCCGGAATGCAACGGCCCTTTGGTTACGGCACGGAATGGCGCGCATACGGATAGGGCGTGCCGCGGATAAGGCACAGACCAATGGGCGCACTTCCGGGCCGCTCCGGGATATGGATCAGGCGTTTAGCGAGGCGAGTTCGACAACGGTGATGTCGGGCGGTGCGCCCACCCGTACCGGCGGGCCCCACGCCCCGGCGCCGCGGGAGACGTAGAGCTGCGTGTCGCCGTAGCGCTCCAGTCCGGCGACGGTCGGATTAGCCAGCTCCGCCAGGTAGTTGCCGGGCCAGAGCTGGCCGCCGTGGGTGTGCCCGGAGAGTTGGAGGTCGACGCCGTGCTCGACGGCGTCGTGGATGACCACGGGCTGGTGGGCGAGGAGTACGGAGGCCCGGGCGCGGTCCCGGCCGGCGAGGGCGCGCGCGAAGTCCGGGCCCTTCCCCTCGTCCTCGCCCGCGACGTCGTTGACCCCGGCGAGGTCGAACCCGGGCAGTTCGGTGCGCTCGTTCTCCAGCGGACGCAGTCCGAGTTCGCGTACGTGGTCCACCCAGGCGTCCGCGCCGGAGAAGTACTCGTGGTTGCCGGTGACGAAGAAGGAGCCGTCGCGCGACTGGAGGTGCCGCAACGGTTCTGCGGCGGGTCCCAGATCGGCCACGCTGCCGTCCACCAGGTCGCCCACGACGGCCACCAGGTCCGGGTTGGTCCGGTTGATCGTCTCGACCACGCGTTGCGTGTGCGACCGGCCCAGGATCGGCCCCAGGTGGATGTCGCTGACGACGGCGATCCGGTAGCCGTGGGCCTGCCGGGACAGCTTGGCGAGCGGCACGGTGACCCGCTTGACCCGCGGGCCGCGGAAGACGCCGTAGGCGCCGTACCCCACCGTCGCGGCGGCCACGGCCCCCGCCCCCACGGCCACGGTCCGAGCGACGAACAGCCGCCGCGAGGTCTGGGCGGCGGGGTCGTCGAGGGTGGGGGTTTGGGGGGTGCCGGGGGTGGTCGTTTCGGGGATGGGGGGCGGGGTCGGCTGGGTCTTGGGGGCGGTTTCGGCCGAGGTGGGGGTTTCGGATTCGCCGGGACGGGGCGACGCGTCCGGTGTTGCGGCCGAGGCGAGGGAGGGGGTGGCGGCGGTGGCCGGTGTGCTCGCGGCCGTGGTGGCTGGCGTGCTCGTGGCTGCCGTGGTGGCCGGCGTGCTCGCGACTGCCGGCGTGCTCGCGGTGGCTGGTGTGGTGGCCGGGGGCGGCGTGGCGCGGCGGGCGCGGCGTTCCAGGAGGCGGAGCAGCAGCGGCCGGACCGCCTCGCCGACGAGCAGGGCCAGCACCAGGTAGAGCAGCACCGCCAGCCACAGATAACCGGGCCAGGCCAGGACCCGCTGCACGGTGAACGGTGCCCCGGCCCGGCCGCTGACCAGCGCGCCGACGCTGAACAGCGGCAGCACGACCACCGCCCAGGTCCCGACGCGCCGCGGCCATCCCCCCACCGCAGTGACATCGCGCACCATTCGGCGCCATACGTACCCGTGCACGACCACCAGTAATGCGATGATCAGCAGCGCAACCAGGACAAAGACCGCAATCATCCCCCGTACCTCCCGTTACGCCGAAGCGTCCTCGCGTCGAAGGGCGCGCAGCCCACGGAACCCGAGCACTCCGATCCCCGTCCCCAAGAGAAACGAGGTCACGGCGAGTGCGAGATGGACCCAGAAGTACGCGGTCGGGTCGCCGGCGTCGTTGAAGGCAAGCCCGCTTGAGTCTTTCCAGAGGTTTTTCACAAAGGTGAACCAAATGCACCAGCTCCACGCCCCGAACGCGAGCAGGAACCAGGACACGGGGCGGCTGAGCTTCATGGCTTCCAGTATGCGGAACGACTCGACGGCTCCCCGAGCAGGGTCGCCCTCACCCGAACCGACGCCGGCGCCGGCTCCGGAGAGGGCTACCGATACGTTCACCCCTGTGCCGATGTCTCTCCGTACTTCTCCGCTCACCGCGCGCACCGTGCGCGCCTCCGACTCCTCCCGCGCCGTATCGGACCCGCACGCCACCCGTGCCGCGCGCCCGGCGCGCGCTGGGGGGCGCGGCAACGGACTGCCGGGGCTCCCGCGCGGGCGCGGGCGTAGCGCCGCGGTGGCCGCGTTGCTGCTGCCGGCCGTGCTCGTCGGCGTGGGCGCCCAGCCCGCTTTCGCCGCCGACGGCGACAGCGACGACGGACGGCCGAAGGAGCCCAAGCCGCCGGCCACGATGTCCACCGTGGGCGGCACGCAACTGGGCAAGCCGGGGACCCAGGTGCGGCTGAAGCCGGGCGCGCCGGCGCTGCCCAAGCAGCTCACCGCGCGGTCCTGGATCGTGTCGGACGCCGAGTCCGGCGAGGTGCTGGCCGCGCACAACGCGCACTGGCCGCTGCCGCCGGCCAGCACGCTGAAGATGCTGTTCGCGGACACCCTGCTGCCGAAGTTCGACAAGAACGACACCCACAAGGTGCAGCTCTCCGACCTCGCGGGCGTCGGCGAGGGCAGCAGCCTGGTCGGTGTGAAGGAGAAGTACACGTACTCCGTGCACGACCTGTGGCTGGGCGTCTTCCTACGCTCGGGCAACGACGCCGTCCACGTACTGTCCGCGATGAACGGCGGCAAGCCGCAGACCGTACGCGACATGCAGGCGCACGCCACCGAGCTGAACGCCCGTGACACGCAGGTCGTCAGCCCGGACGGTTACGACGAGAAGGGGCAGGTCAGCAGCGCGTACGACCTGACGCTCTTCGCCCGCTCGGGGCTGCGCCGGGCGGACTTCCGGGAGTACGCCTCCACCGTGCGGGCCAAGTTCCCCGGCGAGGTGACGCGGGACAAGAAGACGAAGAAGCCCAAGCGCGAGTACTTCGAGATCCAGAACACCAACCGGCTGCTCACCGGCGACGTGGACCTGGAGCCTTACCAGGGCATCGCGGGCGTCAAGAACGGTTCGACCACCAACGCCGGCGCCACGTTCACCGGCGTCGCAGAACGGGGCAACCGCGTCCTGCTCGTCACGGTCATGAACCCGAAGAAGGACGAGCCGCACGCGGTCTACAAGGAGACGGCCCGCCTCCTCGACTGGGGATTCAAGGCCGCCGACGCCGTCGAACCGGTCGGCCGCCTGGTGGCGCCGGGCGCGACCGGCCTCGCTGACGACGCCAAGGCCAACGGTCAGGACGGTGCCGCCGGTGGCGGCAAGAACAGCCACCAGCAGGCGCAGACCGCCGCGGTCGCACACTCCGGAGACGACTCGGGCGGCGGCGTCTGGACGGCGGCCGGCATCGCGGGCGGCTCACTGCTCCTCCTCGCCGCGGCCGGCTACGGGGTACATCGCCGCTGGCCCCTCCCGGAGATGGTCCGCCGCCGACCTCGGGGGTGAGGTTGTTGGGTTGTACGTGTGGGGGGCGTGAGGTAGCTGGGCGTGGGGTGGGTGGGCGTCAGTCCTCCCTACCTTGTTGATCGGGACGGGCCCGGGAGGCTGACGCGCCGGCCGCCGGTACGTCTTGGGACGCGGGCTGCGGTGGGTCCTGGGGCGGCGCGGTGTGGGGGTGCGGGGGCGGCGCGCCCCCCCCCCGGGGGGGGGGGGGGGGAACGGCGCCCCCCGAGGGCCGGCCCCCGGGCCCCCCCCCGCCGCCCCCCCCCCCCCCGCGGGCGCGCGCGAGGCACGGCCCGGCGGCGCCAGCAAGGCCCGCCCCCCACTCGGCCAGCCCGCCTTCACGGACGGCCCCGCCCGCCCCGTACTCGACCCGCTCGCGCGGCTGCGCGGCCCCGGCGACCCCACCTGCGACGTGTACCTGACCGGGCCCGTCTTCCTCGACATCATCTTCACCGGCCTGGACTCGGCCCCGGTGCGCGGCACCGAGTCCTGGGCCCGCGGCATGGGTTCGAGCCCCGGCGGAGTGGCCAACATGGCGACCGCCCTGGCCCGACTCGGCCTGCGCACCTCGCTGGCCGCGGCCTTCGGCGACGACATGTACGGCGACTACTGCCGGGACGCCCTCGACCGCGGCGAGGGCATCGACCTGTCGCTGTCGCGCACGGTGCCCGGCTGGCACTCGCCCGTCACCGTCTCCATGGCGTACGAAGGCGAACGGACCATGGTCTCGCACGGCCACGAGGCGCCGCCGACCCGGACCGCGTCGCCCGTCGAGGGTGCCTTCGACGGCGAGACGGCGCCCGAGTGCCCCCCGCTCGCCCGCGCCTGCGTGGCCTCGCTCGAACCCGGCAGCCGCGAGGAGTGGATCGCCCACGCCGCCCGCAAGGGCAGCCGGATCTTCGCCGACGTCGGCTGGGACGACACCGGCCGCTGGGACCCGGCCGACCTCGCCGACCTGGAGCACTGCGAGGCGTTCTTGCCCAACGCGGCCGAGGCGATGCGCTACACCAGGACCGACTGCCCGCGCGCCGCCGCCCGCGCGCTGACCGAGAAGGTGCCGGTGGCCGTGGTGACGCTGGGCGCCGAGGGCGCCTACGCCGTTGACGGGCGCACCGGCGAGAGCGCCGAAGTGCCCGCCATCGCGGTCGAGGCGATGGACCCGACCGGCGCCGGCGACGTCTTCGTGGCCGGGTTCATCACCGGCACCCTGGCCGGCTGGCCACTCGCCGACCGGCTCGCCTTCGCCGGCCTGACCGCCGCCCTCTCGGTGCAGGAATTCGGCGGTTCACTCTCTGCGCCCGGCTGGGTGGAGATCGCCGCCTGGTGGCAGCACGTGCAGGCATTCGACGACCAGAGCCTGGTCGCCGGGCACGGCAGCGCGCTGCGCCGGTACGCCTTCCTGGACGACCTACTGCCCTCGGCCCCGCCCTCCTGGCCACTGCGCCGCGCGGTGCCGACGATCGGCTTCCGCCAGCCTTGAGGCGCGGGCGGGACGGGTCCACGGGGCGGAGCGGGGGCTTTGCCGGGCTGGGTGCTGGGTGCGCCGGGTGCCGGGGGTGGGCCGGATGTTCGGTGGGACGGTGGGGCGGGGTGCTGGGCCGCAACCGAGCCGCATGCCGAGCCGCACACTGAGCCACACCGAGCCGCGCGCTGGGCTGGGCGCGGGGGCCCGTGCCCCCACCGCGCCAGGCACCCCGCGAGGGAGGCATCCCCCAGAGAAGGCCCGCCCGGGAAGGCCCGCCCGCCCCCGGTTGTTGGACCGTGTGAAGCCGCGGCCGGACCCGGCCCCGATAAAAGCCTCTGGCCTTGTCGGTGTGTCGTCGTACGCTGGGTATCCCAAGCCGCTGAACCACGGAAAGAGGGATGAGCAGGCCCCAGAGCCGGCCCATGACGCAGACATCCACAGCCCAGAGCCCCGTCCCGGGGCAGGCACGCGCCCACTTCACCGTTCCGGCCAAACACCCCATGGTCACGGTCCTCGGCTCAGGCGACTCCCTGCTGCGCGTGATCGAGAACGCGTTCCCCGCGACCGACATCCACGTCCGGGGCAACCAGATCAGCGCGGTCGGCGCCCCCCAGGAAGTCGCCCTGATCCAGCGCCTTTTCGACGAAATGATGCTGGTGCTGCGCACCGGACAACCGATGACGGAGGATGCGGTGGAGCGTTCGATCGCCATGCTGCGCGCGGCAGAGAACGGCGGCGAACAGGCGGAGACCCCCGCCGAGGTGCTGACGCAGAACATCCTCTCCAACCGTGGGCGCACGATCCGCCCCAAAACGCTGAACCAGAAGCGCTACGTCGACGCCATCGACAAGCACACGATCGTCTTCGGCATCGGCCCCGCCGGCACCGGCAAGACCTACCTGGCCATGGCCAAGGCCGTGCAGGCGCTCCAGTCCAAGCAGGTCACCCGGATCATCCTGACCCGACCCGCGGTCGAGGCCGGCGAGCGGCTCGGCTTCCTGCCCGGGACGCTGTACGAAAAGATCGACCCGTATCTGCGTCCGCTCTACGACGCCCTGCACGACATGCTCGACCCCGACTCCATCCCGCGCCTGATGGCCGCGGGCACGATCGAGGTGGCCCCGCTCGCGTACATGCGCGGCCGGACGCTGAACGACGCCTTCATCATCCTGGACGAGGCACAGAACACGAACCCCGAGCAGATGAAGATGTTCCTCACCCGGCTCGGCTTCGAATCCAAGATCGTGATCACCGGCGACGTCACCCAGATCGACCTGCCGGGGGGCACCAAGAGCGGCCTGCGCCAGGTGCAGGACATCCTGGAAGGCGTGCCGGACGTGCACTTCTCCCGGCTCACGAGCACCGATGTCGTCCGGCACAAGCTCGTCGGCCGTATTGTCGACGCGTACGAGCAGTACGACAGCCGCACCGGAAAGTCGGCCTGACCAGGCCGGCAACCGGGTGACCCCCCCCCCCCCCCCCCCCCGGGCGGGGGGGGGGCCCCGGGGGGGCGCCCCCCCCCCCCCCCCCCCCCCCCCCCCCGCGGCCCCCCCCCCCCCCCCCCCCCCCCCCCGCCGCGCCCCCCCCCCCCCCCCCCGGGGCCCCCCCCCCCCCCCCCCCCCGGGGGGGGGGGGGTACGCCGAGTGCGGCCGACGAGCCCACCGCACACCGGCACCCTCGGAGAGACCAGCAGCCCCATGGCGATCGACGTCAACAACGAATCCGGCACCGACATCGACGAACAGGCGGTGCTGGACATCGCCCGGTACGCCCTGGCCCGGATGCGCATCCACCCACTCTCCGAACTCTCCGTCATCGTCGTCGACGCCGACGCCATGGAGCAGCTCCACCTCCAGTGGATGGACCTGCCGGGCCCCACGGACGTGATGTCCTTCCCGATGGACGAACTGCGCCCGCCGGGCAAGGACGACGACGAACCGCCGCAGGGGCTGCTCGGCGACATCGTGCTCTGCCCCGAGGTGGCCAAGGAACAGGGCGCCCAGGCCCCCACCCAGCACAGCATGGACGAGGAACTCCAACTGCTCACCGTCCACGGCTGCCTGCACCTCCTCGGATACGACCACGAGGAGCCGGACGAACGCGCCGAGATGTTCGCCCTCCAGAAGGCGATCGTCGACGACTGGCGCACCGAGCGCGGCATCGAGGGGCCGTCCCCGGCCCCCACCACCCGGTGAGCGCCGCCCGATGAACGCGCAACTGATCACCGCGGCGGTGCTCCTGGTCGTCGTCGCCTGGCTGGCCGCCTGCGCGGAGGCAGGACTGGCCCGCACCACACGGTTCCGGGCCCAGGAAGCAGTGCGCTCCGGCCGGCGCGGCAGCGCCAAGCTGATGGCCGTCGCCGAAGACCCCACCCGCTACCTGAACGTCGCCCTGCTCGTCCGCGTCGCCTGCGAGGTCGCGGCCGGCGCCGTCGTCACCTACGCGTGCGTGCGCGCGTACGACGAGACCTGGGAGGCACTGGCCATCGCGATCGGCGTGATGGTCCTCGTCTCCTACGTCGCGGTGGGCGTCTCGCCTCGTACGATCGGCCGCCAGCACCCACTGAACACGGCCACCGCAGCGGCCTACGTGCTGCTGCCGCTGGCCCGCGTGATGGGACCGATCCCGCAACTCCTCATCCTCATCGGCAACGCGCTCACCCCCGGCAAGGGCTTCCGCAAGGGCCCGTTCGCCTCCGAGGCCGAACTGCGCGCCATGGTCGACCTGGCCGAACAGGAATCCCTGATCGAGGACGAGGAACGCCGCATGGTGCACTCCGTCTTCGAACTCGGCGACACCCTCGTCCGCGAGGTGATGGTGCCGCGCACCGACCTGGTGGCCATCGAGCGCTTCAAAACCATCCGACAGGCCCTGACCCTCGCCCTGCGCTCCGGGTTCTCCCGCATGCCGGTCACCGGCGACAACGAAGACGACGTCGTCGGCATCGTCTACCTCAAGGACCTGGTCCGTAAGACGCACGTCAACCGGGACTCCGAAAACGACCTGGTCTCCACCACCATGCGGCCCGCCACGTTCGTACCCGACACCAAGAACGCGGGCGACCTGCTGCGCGAGATGCAGCAACAACGCAACCACGTGGCCGTCGTCGTCGACGAGTACGGCGGCACCGCCGGCATCGTCACCATCGAAGACATCCTGGAAGAGATCGTCGGCGAGATCACCGACGAGTACGACCGGGAACTGCCGCCCGTCGAACCGCTGGGCGAAGACCGCTACCGGGTCACCGCCCGGCTCGACATCGGCACCCTCGGCGAGTTGTACGGGCTGCGCCTCGACGACGAGGACGTGGAGACGGTCGGCGGACTGCTGGCCAAGTCACTCGGCCGGGTACCGATCACCGGCGCCGTCGCCGACGTGGACCTCAGCGAGGACACCACCGACCCCGACCTGCACGCACTGCGACTGACCGCCGAGTCACCGACCGGCCGCCGCAACCGCATCGTCACGGTCCTGGTCGAGCCCGTACGGGCCCCCGGAAACCTCACGCAACCAACGGACGAGCCCCCGGGCCTCAAGGACGCGACGACCGACCGCTAGCTGCGGATGCGCGGAGCCTGGCCGCCGGAGCCCGGTGCTCGGCGGTTGCGGGGGATTGCGTCTGGCCTGCGGTGCGTGTGGGCGCGTGGGTGCGCGGGCGGGCGTGGTTTGGATCGTGGGCTTCCGCCGGTGGGTTTGGGCCCGGGCTGTGGTGCGTACGCGCGGGTGCACGCGGGTTGGTGCGGGTTGGCCCAGCGGGCTCCCGCCGTGGGGTTTGGCTTTTCTTCGTGGTGCGTACGCGCGGGATTGCTCAGGTCGAGGGCGGCGAGCACCTCGGCGGGATGGCCGTACGGGCGGATGCGCGCGGGCCGGAGTCCCCAAGCCGCCCGGGCAGTGCGGCCCCAGGCCCCCGCCGCGCCCCGCCCCGGCTCACAGCACCCCTCCCCACCTGCACCTTCAGCCCGTAGCGGCGGCGCCGTATCCTCGTGCACATGAGCGAAACGGCGGCTTTGGGCCCGGAAGACCAGAAGATCATCACGCTCGCCCGATCCACCCGGGCGCGCAACGGCGTGCTGGAGGGCGCTGCCGTGCGCGACGAGACCGGCCGTACCTACGTCGCCGGCACCGTCGCCTTGCCGTCCCTCCAGTTGAGCGCGTTGCAGACGGCTGTCGCCATGGCGGTGGCCAGCGGTGCGACGTCACTGGAGGCGGCTGCCGTGGTGAGCGAGGCCAGCGCGGTGGCCGAGGCGGACCTGGCTGCCGTACGGGACCTCGGCGGCCCGCAGACCCCGGTGATCCTGGCTGGCCCCGACGGCACGCCGCGGGCCACCGTGGCCGCGGGATGACCGCCGGCGACCCGTCCGGGCGCGGTACCGCACAGGCCGCCGGGTCCGCGACCGCAGCCGGTGGGCACGGCACCGGCGGGCCGGACGCGGGGGGGGGCGCGGGGGGGCCCCCGCGGGCCCCCCCCCCCCCCCCCCCCCCCCCCCCCCCCCC